>NZ_JCBAJO010000334.1:0-3918 GCF_059772245.1 Cupriavidus sp. R6-3 | reverse complement strand
GGTATCGATCTTGGCAATGACTTCATCGGCCGTCACGGTGTCGCCGTCGTTCTTGACGATCTGCGACAGCACGCCCGCGGAGGGTGCCGGCACTTCGAGCACGACCTTGTCGGTCTCGATTTCGATCAGGATTTCGTCCTGCGCGACCGCTTCACCGGGCTTCTTCTTCCAGTTCAGCAGGGTCGCCTCGGCGACGGATTCGGACAGTTGCGGGACCTTGACGTCAACAATGGCCATGGTGGGAGTTTCCTCGCTAGATGCGTGTATTCAGCGGTATTCGGGGCGAACCGGCGCAGTCGTGATCAAGGGAGCGACTGGCGCGGTCCGATGCGGTTCGAAGCAATGCGATGCGATCGGGGATTGCGGGGCGCAGGCGCAAGCAAAGCGGCAAGCGCAGCGCGGCAGGGCCCGCCAACGGCGCGCCCTGCCCGCACTGGCGCTTACTTGCTCAGCACGAAGCCCTTGAGCTTGGAGAACGCCGCGTCCAGCAGCGCCTTCTGTTGCTCGTTGTGCTTGGCGTAGTAGCCCACGGCCGGCGAAGCCGACGCCGGACGGCCGGCGTAGCCCAGCTTCTGCCCTTCCGTCATGTTCTCCATGATGTAGTGCTGGACGAAGAACCAGGCGCCCTGGTTCTGCGGCTCGTCCTGGCACCACACGATCTCGGTGGCGTTCGGATACTTCTTCAGTTCGGCGGCCACCGCCTTGTGCGGGAACGGATAGAGCTGCTCGAGGCGGATGATGGCGACATCGCTGGCGCCCCGCTCCTTGCGCGTCGCGACCAGGTCGTAATAGACCTTGCCCGAGCACATGATCACGCGCTTGACCTTGCTGGCGTTCAGTTCCTCGTGCTCGCCGATCACGGTCTCGAAATGGCCCTTGGCCAGATCCGACAGCGGCGACACCGCGTCCTTGTTACGCAGCAGCGACTTCGGCGTCATGATGACCAGCGGCTTGCGGAACAGCCGGATCATCTGGCGGCGCAGCAGGTGGAAGATCTGCGCCGGCGTGGTCGGCTGGCAGACCTGCATATTGTGGTCCGCGCACAGCTGCAGGAAGCGCTCGATGCGCGCCGAGCTGTGTTCCGGGCCCTGGCCTTCGTAGCCGTGCGGCAGCATCAGCGTCAGGCCCGAGGCGCGGCCCCACTTGACTTCGCCCGACGAGATGAACTGGTCGATCACGACCTGCGCGCCGTTGACGAAGTCGCCGAACTGGGCTTCCCAGATCACCAGCGCGTTCGGCTCGGCGGTCGAGTAGCCGTATTCGAAGCCCAGCACCGCTTCCTCGGACAGCACCGAGTCGATCACGGTGAACGGGGCCTGGCCTTCCGACACGTTCTGCAGCGGCACGTAGGTGCCCGCATCCCAGCGCTCGCGGTTCTGGTCATGCAGCACGGCGTGGCGGTGCGTGAAGGTGCCGCGGCCGGCGTCCTGACCGGTGATGCGCACCGGATAGCCCGATGCCACCAGCGAGGCGAAGGCCAGATGCTCGCCCATGCCCCAGTCCAGCGGCTGGTCGCCGCGGCCCATGTTGGCGCGGTCCTTGATCACCTTCTCGACCAGCGGATGCAGCTTGAACTGTTCGGGAATCGTGGTGATCCGCTCGGCCAGGCGCTTGAGCTCGGTCACCGGCACGGCGGTGTCGGCGGCGTCGGTCCACTTGCGGTTCAGGAACGGCATCCAGTCGACGGCGAACTTGTTCTTGAAGTTCGACAGCACCGGATCGACCGTGTGCTTGCCCGCGTCCATCGCGGCGCGGTAGGCCTTGACCAGCTCGTCGCCGAAGTCGGCCGGCACCACGTTCTGCGTGGCCAGCTTGTCGGCGTACACCTTGCGGGTGCCCGGGTGCGCCGAGATCTTCTTGTACATCAGCGGCTGCGTGACCGCCGGGGTGTCCTGCTCGTTGTGGCCCAGCTTGCGGAAGCAGATGATGTCGACGACGACATCCTTCTTGAACTCCATGCGGTAGTCGACCGCCAGCTGCATCGCGAACACGACGGCCTCGGGATCGTCGCCGTTGACGTGCAGCACCGGCGCTTCGATCATCTTGACCACGTCGGTACAGTACAGCGTCGAACGGGCGTCGCGCGGGTCCGAGGTGGTGAAGCCGATCTGGTTGTTGATCACGATGTGCATCGTGCCGCCGGTACCGTAGCCGCGGGTCTGGGCCAGGTTCAGCGTTTCCATCACGACGCCCTGGCCGGCGAAGGCCGCGTCGCCGTGCACCTGCACCGGCAGAACCTCGCGATGGCCGGCTTCGCCGCGGCGCTCCTGGCGCGCCTTGGCCGAGCCCTCGACCACCGGGTTGACGATTTCCAGGTGCGACGGGTTGAAGGCGAGCGACAGGTGGACCGGGCCGCCTTCCGTCGACACATCGCTGGAGAAGCCCTTGTGGTACTTGACGTCGCCTGCCGGCAGATCGTCGACGTGCTTGCCTTCGAATTCGGCGAACAGGTCGGCGGGCATCTTGCCCAGCGTGTTGACCAGCACGTTCAGGCGGCCGCGGTGGGCCATGCCGATGACGATTTCCTGCACGCCCTGCTTGCCTGCGCGCTGGATCAGCTCGTCCATCGCGGCGATGAAGCTCTCGCCGCCTTCCAGCGAGAAGCGCTTCTGGCCGACGTACTTGGTATGCAGGAAGCGCTCCAGGCCTTCGGCGGCGGTCAGGCGCTCGAGGATGTGCTTCTTCTTCTCGGCCGTGAACACCGGACGGGCGCGCGTCGACTCCAGGCGCTCCTGCCACCAGCGCTTCTGCGCCTGGTCGCTGATGTACATGAATTCGGCGCCGATGCTGCTGCAATACGTCTCGCGCAGGTTCTGCAGCAGCTCGCGCAGGCTCATCGACTCCTTGCCGAAATAGGTGTTGCTGGCATTGAAGACGATGTCGAGGTCGGCCTCGGAGAAGCCGTAGAAGGCGGGATCCAGATCCGGCAGGGGCGGACGCTCCTGGCGCTTGAGCGGATCGAGGTCGGCCCAGTGCGAACCGATGTTGCGGTAGGCGGCGATCAGCTGGGTCGCGGCGACGCGCTTGCGGCCCATGTCGGCATCGGCCGAGGCGACGATGGTGCGGATCGGGCCCTGCTTGGCGCGCTCGGCGAACGAGGCGACGATCGGTGCGTGGGGAATGTCTCGGGAGGCGGTGCCGTTCGCGGCCGGCACGTTCTGCATCGCGTCGAAGTACGCGCGCCAGTTGTCGGGGACGGAGGCGGGATTCTGGAGGTAGGCTTCGTACAGCTCTTCCACGTACGGCGCGTTGCCGCCGAAGAGGTACGAATTGCTCTGATACTGCTGCATCATGGGGCGCTCACTATTCTTCGGGTATGCCGAAGTTAAGCGGGTTTATCAACCTTCCGCGACACGGCTTGACCGGTTAGCGGATTGCAAACAACTCTTGAAGGCCCCTAAGCAAACGGCACCACTGGGGTGCCGGCGCGCAGAAGCCCGGAAGGGCAAGTTGTGCGGGGAAGGACCTAAGTCTTCACTGCGCGTAAGAATAGCACGTTTGCGCAAACGTCCACCGCTCTTTTCCGGTAGTGCAACACCGATCCAACGATTTCCCGCGGTATTGCGCGCCTTGCCGGTTTTCCCAGCCGAAAACCCCGTTCGCAACGGGGAATGGCTGTTGCGAAATGCCGTCGCTTTCTTTCAGACGGCTTTCATTCTGCTTTTTACCGCTCCGCTTTTACCGCTTTCACCGCTTCATGTTCCGTCGCGCGGCGGGATCCGGTCGACCGCGTCGGTAATCACCGCGTCGACGCCCCACCCCAGCAGCGCCGCGGCACGGTCAGGCTCGTTGACGGTATAGCAGGCGACCCGATAGCCGGCCCGGTGCGCCGCTTCAATCACATCTTGATTCAGTTCCCGATGATTGGCGTCCAGCGCGACGCAGCCCAGCCGCGCCAGCCGGTCCAGCCAGTCGGCG
>NZ_JCBAJO010000333.1:0-3921 GCF_059772245.1 Cupriavidus sp. R6-3 | reverse complement strand
TTCCTGCGCGACCGAACCGGGCGCTCGCCCCACACGTTGCGCGCCTATGGCGCCGAACTGCGCCGCCTGATGCGCTGGTGCGGCGCGCACGAGCTTGGGCCGCTCTCGGACCTCACGCGCCAGCGGTTGCTCGGCTACCGGCACGCGCTGCAGCACGGGGAGACCGGCAGGGAGGACGCCGCGCCGCCCTTGTCAGAAGCGACCCGCACGCGCGCGCTGGCGGTGGTGGCAAGCCTCTACGGCTACTGGTACGACACCGGCTACTTGCATGCCAATCCGGCCGCGGGCCTGTCCGCCGGCAGCCGCACCCGGGCCGGCTTCGCGCCGACGCGGCTGATCCCGCCAGCGCTGCTGGCCGCGTGCGATGCCTGGCTTGAGGCGCCGGAGTTTGCCGCCGCCAACACGACCAACACGCTGGCGGCGCAGCGGCGGCGCGCGATTTGGGCGCTGTATCGTTACGCCGGCGTGCGCCTGGCGGAACTGGCCTGGTCGACAGAGATCGCACTGCCCCGCCTGGAGGCCGAGGCGCCCGGGCGGTGGACGCTCTATGTCTGCGGCAAGGGGCGCAAGGCACGGGCCATTCCGCTGCCGGTGCCGTGCGTGACGGTATTGCGCGCCTACCGACAAGCACGCGGCCTGCCGTCCGAGCCGCCGGCGCACGAGGCGCTGCCTGTAATCCACGGCAACAAGGGCGAAGCGCTACAGTCGGCAGGCCTGTACCGGGAGGTCAAGGCGATCTTTGCGGCCGTGGCCGATGGTCTGCAGGCGCGCGAGCCGGCGCAGGCGCTCTTACTGCGCGCGGCCTCCCCGCACTGGCTGCGCCATGCCTATGCGCGCACACTGGTGGTCGACCACCAGGTGCCGCTGCCGGCCGCCCAGGCGCTGCTCGGCCACGCCTCGGTGCAGACCACGGCGGCCTATGCCAGGACCGACCTGACGCAGTTGCGGGCCTTTGTCGATGCCACGTTTGCGGATGATGGGCCGTAGCGACAGCGCGCGTTGCCTTGTCGCATCGCCACGGCGCGGGTCGCCAGTCCCAGCAACAGCAAAGCTGGGGCGGTCAGCTCGATTGACACCGCCAGGCAGGCCGCAGACTCCGAGGGCACCAGCGGCACCCGGTAGTCCTCGCGGAACAGGTCGAGGGCGGCATTCCAATTGGCCAGCTTGGCGATCGCCGAGTTCCAGAAGGTTGGCTTTTTCTCAGCCCGCACAGCACGACAGTTGCGTGACATCCTTGGCAGCCCTACATGTCCATGCCGTCCATCGATCCTGCCGCGAATGGAAGGTAGTCGCAAAAAGTCCGCCACATTTGGGCCAAATCGCTGACTTTGAAATGGTCGACGAACAAAGCTTCGCGCCTGACAGGGGCTCACACCCTCGCGGTACGTTGCGATCGCAAGTTATAGGTCACGCTGGCAACGATGATGAGGAGAATAGCCACTTGCGCGGCAATGGTTTGCACAGAGGGGTAAACGCCCAAGACATCGATACGCGGCATAGAGAGCGGCGTCACTTGCAACAGGCCAACTTTCTGCAGTGCCGCCACGCCCTTGCCAATCAGGACCACGGCAAGCACGCCAACCAAGGCGGAGCTGAACGCGAAAAATTGTCGAATCGGCAAACGCGCCGTCGATCGCAGGAGCAGAAACGCAATCACTGCCAGCACAGCAATACCGCAACCGAGTCCCGCGAGCATGTAGGCACCGTTGCCATCGGACCACAGGGCCGCGTAGAAGAGCACGGTCTCAAATACTTCCCGGTAGACCGTGACGAACGATAGCAGGAAGAGCATAAACGCCGATTTCCTGTTCAATGCCGACGACAGCTTTTCCTTCACGTACGATTGCCAGCGTCCCGCCAGACTCTTCTGGTGCATCCACATGCCGACGCCGAGTAGGACGACCGCCGCGAAGACCGCGGAGAAGCCTTCGGTCATTTCGCGACTAGCGCCGCTCAGATCAACGACGTAGGTAGCTACCGCCCACGTCAATCCACCGGCTCCCAGCGCAGTGACCCAACCCGCGTGAACGTAGGGAAGGACGTCAGTGCGATTGGCCTTCTTGAGGAACGCCAGCATGGCTACGACTACCAACAGCGCTTCAAGCCCTTCACGAAGCAGGATCGTAAAGGCGCCAAGGAAGGTCGAGAATGCGTCATTGGCGCCTGCGAGCGCTTCCTGCGCCTCGTCCAGCCTTGACTGCAGTTGCGCTGCGATGTCATGCGCGCGCTCTGCCTGGCCATTCGCGACGGCATTTCGATAGAGTCCCATCGTCTTCTCGATGTCCAGGAAGAGAGCCTGGTTCTTGGCAGCCAACGCAGGCTCAACTGGTTCGAACCCATCAAGATATGCGGACAAAGCCAGTTGCGATGCGGCCCGCGTGTCTCCCTTGTCAAGCGCAGTGACACTTTCCTTCAGCTTTTCCTTGGCGATTGAGAGACTATCGGTGGTCGATGCGGCCAGTACGTCCGGTGAGCTTCGCAGGTATGCAAGACCATCACGAGAGGTCTGTGCACCCACGAATTTAGCAAGTGCCGCCTCCGAGGTCTGGCTAAGCTTGTCGAGCGTGGGAACCGCCGCGCGCAGCCCCGGTTCAGCAGTCCAAAGCTTGGCGCCCGCCTGGCGGTCAGTATCTGAATAAGACAGCGTCGAAGCAAAATAGGCCAGAGCCCATCGGTCGTCTTCGGAGAGATGGGCAAAGCCCGGCATCGATGTTCCCTCCACGCCGCGCGTGATGATCTGTTGCAAGGCAAAGACGCTGCGTTCCTGCGCGCGCGCGTGGTCGGCCAGCGCAATCGGGGGCGGGTTGAGTTTCGCTGCGAGGGGGCCGTCCGCGTTACCGGATACGCCGTGGCAGGACGCACAATGGCTTTGATAGAGCTTCGCCCCGTTCTGCAAATCAGGCGCCTTGCTTGGTGCCATAGGAACCGGATAGGCTGTGAGGACGCCGCTGGCCAACTTCCGAGCCAGTTCGGCGACAGTTTCTGGCGAGGCCTTCGCTGCGATGGACAAACGCAATGCGCCAGCTTCCTTGCCTAGTTGTTCGGAGGCGGGTCCTGGCGGCAATTCGCCTAGCTGTCGCGCGACCGTCTGCGCGAACTCTTGCATCTCGGCATATTCAGCCTCATTGGTGATGCGGCCATCGTTGACTGAACCGCCATAGTCAACGGCAAGGTAGTCCAGCAATTGCCAGACTTGCTTGGCCTTGTCTTGCGTGGATAGAGGCTCGGCCAAAGCCGTCGAGACGGATAGCGCCAAGGAGACTAGAACGAGGGAGAGGATGCGCAGGGCTTGCATGAGGAACACGCCGGGCGGGCGGCAGTTTTCGCGGACAAATGCGAATGATTGTAATTCATATCGTTTGCGCGAGCGACCCATCTTGGTGATGGAAGTATGGGGAATCGCGCTTGACTCTATAGCCGCTAGAGGGCGTAGAAATAACAACGTTAGTCAATACTGGCGACCTACTTTGAGTCAGCGCAACACAAACCGATGGGGACTTCCGGCGGATTGCTCGTATGGGGTCGAGCCAAGTGCAGCCGCGTGCAAGATGCGGGAGGGTGCAATGCGCTTACGTGAGGTGCGCACAACTTCGGGCGACCCTCCGCCTCGGCTTTCAGGCGTTCGCACGATTGCGAACAATAGAACCCAACGCTCCCATATCGCGAGTCCTTACCGTATGGTGGGATGCGAGGGGCGGAGGATGGTGATCCGATGAGTTGGGCACTTGTTCTCTACGACTGGAGCGGCTGGAATCGAGAGATCTTCCTACTGGTCAATGAAGGCACGCCGGCAATGTTCTTGCCTTTGGCCAAGCTGTTTAGCTACCTATTGGGCAACTATTGGACCGCGCCTGTTGTCATGGGAGGCTTTTGGGTCTGGTCAAGAACAACCTCGGATGTAGATCGTTCGTTGGAGCTACA
>NZ_JCBAJO010000332.1:0-3927 GCF_059772245.1 Cupriavidus sp. R6-3 | reverse complement strand
GGCGTGGCGGCCGCGATGGCGCAACTGGTGCCGGCGCTCGCGCGGTGGGCCAGGACGCTGTCGAGCTGAGCGCAGCGGAGCTGACCCCGCCCTGCCGGCGGGATTCAGCCGCACACCCTCGCACCCGATCCCGTTTTGAGACTCGTCTTATCGCTTCGCGCTCCCTTGCCCACTAATCTGGCGGGGCATTGCAGCGCTTTCCGACTATTTCCCGTTTTTGGTCTGAGGGTGGGCATGTGCGCTGTCGCTGTGCCGGGCGGTAGTGTCGTCCTGTCCGTACCTCCATCGTGTCATGGGGCCGCCCGATACAGATGTCACGCGCTTTGCGCCGCACGGCATTTGCCGCGCGGCGCTTCTTTTCCGATGGACCGCACGCCCCTGGCACCAGCCGCGCTCTGCGATGGGGCTCGGCACGCGGGCGCAGGAGCAATGGCATGGCACTGAACATCGTCGTCGCGGACGACCACCCCGCGATCTCCCTGGCGATCCGCAGCGTCCTCCAAGGGCACGCCGGCTGGCAGGTCTGCGCTGACGTGACGACGCCCGAGGCACTGTTTCGCGCCATCGCTACGTGTACGCCCGACGTCGTGGTCACCGACTACCATATGCCGGGCGGCCAGGCCAAGGATGGATTGCGGATGCTCGGGCAGATGCGACGGCAGCATCCGCAGATGCGCGTGGTGGTGCTGACGATGATGACCAACCCGCTGATCCTGCGCGCCATCGCCGAGGTGCCGGTGCAGGGCATCCTGCTGAAGGATTCACCGCTCGACGAGCTCGTCCACACCCTGGTCCAGGTCGAGCGCGGCCAGACCTATATCGGCAAATCGGCGGCGCGCATCCTGGCGGAATCGAGTTCGCGCTACCCCTGTCCGGAGGAACGGGCCGGCATCGGCAGCCTGTCGGTGCGGGAAACGGAGGTGCTGCGGCTCTATCTGAGCGGCAAGTCGGTGACACAGATCGCCACGGCCTTGAGCCGCAGCGTCAAGACCATCAGCCGGCAGAAGAACTGCGCGATGCAGAAGCTGGGGGCCAGCAACGACAGGGAACTGTTCGACTTTGCCGCCCGCCAGGATTTGATGCTGCCGCAGCCGTCGGCGGGCTAGCCGACGGCGTACGGTCCGGCACGCACGACTTGTTCGTGCGCCCTTGGTCGTTCCCTTATTCGGCGGAGCGCGGTGCCGCGATGACCGGCGAGACGGCGGGCTCGCCGCCGTCCTGATCGTCGCCCGGGCGGCGCTGCTTGACGCCGGCCGCACGCTGCTCCCAGAAGACCGCGTTATCGATCCCCAGCGGACCCGGCACGAAATTCGGGTCGAGGCCCTGCCGCTTCTGCGCCTCGTAGTCGCGCAGCGCCTTCAGCGCGGGCTTCTGCAGGATCACGATCGCCACGATGTTGAGCCACGCCATCAGGCCCACGCCGATATCGCCCAGCGCCCAGGCCAGCGTCGCGGTGCGCACGCAGCCGTACAGCGTGGCGGCCAGGATCGCGATCTTCAGCAGGAACACCATCCACGGGCGGTGGATCTTGCGGTTGATATACGCGACGTTGGTCTCGGCGATGTAGTAGTAGGCGACGATGGTCGTGAACGCGAAGAAGAACAGCGCGATCGCGACGAAGGCGGCGCCAAAGCCCGGCAGCACGCTTTCGACCGCATGCTGCGTGAAGCCCGGTCCCGCTTCCACGCCGGCCAGGCCGGTGTGCAGCGCTTCCTTGGCGGGACCGACCACGTTGTAGGCGCCGGTGATCAGGATCATGAAGGCCGTCGCCGAGCAGACGAACAGCGTGTCGACATAGATCGAGAACGCCTGCACCAGGCCCTGCTTGGCCGGATGCGAGACTTCGGCGGCCGCCGAGGGATGGGGGCCGGTACCCTGGCCGGCTTCGTTCGAGTAGACGCCGCGCTTGACGCCCCACTGGATCGCCAGGCCGAGCACCGCGCCGAAGGCCGACTCCAGGCCGAAGGCGCTACGCAGGATCAGGCTCATGACCTCGGGCAGCTTGCCGACGTTGAGCGCGACGATCACGCAGGCCACCAGGATGTAGCCCAGCGCCATGAACGGCACCACGATCTCGGCGAACTTGGCGATGCGCTTGACGCCGCCGAAGATGATCAGGCCGAGCAGAATGACCAGCACCGCGCCGGTCACCGCCGGATCGATGCCGAATGAATTGGTCATGCCGGCCGCGATGCTGTTCGACTGCACGCCAGGCATCAGCACGCCGCAGGCAAGGATCGTCGCCAGCGCGAAGATCCAGGCGTACCACTTGGTGCCCAGCCCTTTCTCGATGTAGTACGCCGGGCCGCCGCGATACTGGCCGTCGACCTCTTCCTTGTAGATCTGCGCCAGCGTCGATTCCACGAACGCCGTGCTGGCGCCGAGGAAGGCCATCACCCACATCCAGAACACCGCGCCGGGACCGCCGAAGGTAATGGCGGTTGCCACGCCAGCGATATTGCCGGTGCCGACCCGTCCCGACAGCGACATCGCCAGGGCCTGGAAGGAGCTGACACCCTGTGCCGAGGACTTGCCGTCCAGCATCAGGCGGATCATGCCGAAGAAGTGCCGCACCTGGGCAAATCGAGTGCGAATGGAGAAATACAGGCCGACGCCCAGGCACAGGTAGATCAGTGCCGAGCTCCAGATGATGCCGTTGACGGCATCGACGATTTCGTTCATGGCGAATCTCCGAGTCGGGTTCGGGCGAGATGGTGCCCGTCAGTCGGCGGTCGAGGCGCCCCGGGGTCGAGGCAAAACCGCCCCCCTGGAAAAAGGCGTAACCATACCGCAACCGCTCGTTGTCACCCCACCTAGGGAGAACCCGAATTCGTCGTCCGAAACGGCCTCTGGCGCGTTGTGGGATGCAGGATCGTGCACCACGAGCGGGCATGATCGGCGGGGTCGCAAGCGCCTCAAATGTGTCGCCGGGAAACAAAAGTCGGCACTGACAGGCGGTTTTTACGTCACCGAACCACAAGTTACAGAACTGTTTCATGTTGTCGCCGCCGAGGCCGGCCGCAGGCCCGATCGTGCGTCGTAACCTGAACGCTCCCCTACCGCTCCGATGGATGCAGAGGAATCTCATGTCTGAACGATTGATCATGCTCGACGTGCCCGGAGTGCTGTTCTCCGAGCGCTCCGCCGCGCGGCTGGGCGGCAAACCGGAAACCGGCGCGGTGCGCGAACTGCGACTGTTCGATCCGGTCGCGCTGGGCTTCGTACGGCGGCTGTTCGGGCTGGCCGGCGCCCGTGTGGTGCTGCCGCATGCCTGGGGCACCAGCGCCCGCTCGGCCCTGGTGCAACAGCTTGACCTGCAGGTACATGCCTTCGCGCCGGCGGCCAACGGCGGCTTCGGCGCCGAGGTGGCCGCCTATCTGGCCGCAACCCGGCCCGTTCCGCAGAACTACGTGGTGCTGACCGCCGATGCAGCCTCCGTCGATGCGTCGCTGCAGTCCCGCCTGATCGCACTCGATCCGGCCAAGGGACTGACGCTGGACGACTTCAAGCAGGCGCTGGACCTGCTGGGCGTGGCCTGCCCCAATGGCATGTATCCGCCGACGCAGCCCGACCCGCGCCTGCAGGCACGGCTGCAGCAACTGCGGCGCGCCGCCCGCCATGGCGCCCTGCCCGGATTGGTGCCCTCGCCGCTGGCCGAGCCGGCGCACGCCTGAGTTCGGCCCACGCCTGCCGCGGCGCACGCTTGAGCTCGGCGCAAGCCTGAGCTTGGTGCACGCCGAGACTCCGGGCACGCCGGAACTTCTCCGTCGGGATCAGCCCGCATAGGCAGTCCCGCCCTCCGTCTGCATAATGTGGCGGCATGAACCGAGGGGGCGGAGATGACAGCAGCCGCGCTGGCTGACCGACGCGGCATCCACTGGCGACGCGGCTGGACGCGGCCTCTGCCGACCGTCCTTGCCGCGACGG
>NZ_JCBAJO010000331.1:0-3949 GCF_059772245.1 Cupriavidus sp. R6-3 | reverse complement strand
GGACTGACCGGTCCGCAGCACTGCCCCGCTCGCGCCCTGCGCTGTGCAAGGCGTAGCGAGCGGGCGTGATCGTTATCCATTCGGGGCGACTGCCGGGACGGCGCGTCCATCGACCGCCGGTATCCGCCGATCGCCCTCGCCCACTCCCTGGAGATCCCCATGTCCCTGACCCGACGCGGCGCCCTCGGCGCCATGCTGGCCGCGCTGATGGCCGGCACCCTGAGCTACGGTGCGGCCCACGCGCAGGCGCCGGCCTCCGCCCCCGCCACGACTGCGGAGCGCGTGCGCTTTGCCACCAGCGCCGGCAACTTCACCATCGAGGTCTATCCCGAGGCCGCGCCGAAGACCGTCGCCAACTTCCTGGAATACGTGAACAGCGGCTTCTACAGCGGCACGATCTTCCACCGGGTGATCAACGGCTTCATGGTGCAGGGCGGCGGCTTCGACCGCGACATGAAGCAGAAGCCGACGCGCGCGCCGATTCCGCTGGAGGCGCAGAACGGCCTGAAGAACAAGGCCGGCACCGTGGCGATGGCCCGCACTGGCGATCCGAACTCCGCCACGGCGCAGTTCTTCATCAATGTGGTAGATAATCCGAGTCTCGACTATCCGCAGCCGGACGGTAACGGCTATGCCGTATTCGGCAAGGTGGTCGAAGGCATGGATACCGTCGACCGCATCAAGAAGACGCCTACCACCGCCTACGGCCCCATGCGCAATGTGCCAGCCACGCCGATCGTCATCGAGTCGGCCACCATCGTCAAGTAACAGAGGAAAGCCATGTCCAAGGTCCAGCTCCAAACGAATCACGGCGCCATCGTCATCGAACTCGACGCCGACAAGGCGCCCAAGACGGTGGAGAACTTCCTGTCGTATGTCCGCAAGGGCCACTACGACAACACGATCTTCCACCGCGTCATCAAGAACTTCATGATCCAGGGCGGCGGCTTCGAGCCGGGCATGAAGCAGAAGCCCACCGACGATCCGATCGACAACGAGGCCGGCAACGGCCTGAAGAACGACCGCTACACCGTGGCGATGGCGCGCACCAACGCGCCGCACTCGGCCACCGCGCAGTTCTTCATCAACGTGGTCGACAACGACTTCCTGAACTTCACCTCGCCGACGCCGCAGGGCTTCGGCTATGCGGTGTTCGGCAAGGTCGTCGAAGGCACCGATGTGGTCGACAAGATCAAGGGCGTGCGTACCGGCAGCGCCGGCTTCCATCAGGACGTGCCGCTCGAGGACGTCGTGATCGAGAAGGCGGTGGTGCTCGAGTAATCGTGCACTGGATTGACTCGGCACAGCGCGCGGCACGGCACGCGGCACAACACGTGCGCTGCGCCCGCGCCAATCACGGCGGCATGCCCTCGCCCATGGAAATCGTTCCCAATCGATGAGCCCTGCCGCCAGCACGCCGGCTGCCTCCACCCTCGCAGTGGAAGCGCCGGCGTGGTTCATTTCCGACCTGCATCTGACCCCGGGGATGCCGCGCACGCTGGCGGCCTTCGAACGCGTGCTCGAACGCGCCGCCGAACAGGCGCGCACGCTCTTCATCCTCGGCGACTTCTTCGAATTCTGGATCGGCGACGAGGAAAGCGAGGCACCGTTTCCGCGCGCCGTCGCCGCGGCGCTGGCGCGCCTGGCCGCGCGTGGCGTGCCGGTCTATCTGATGCACGGCAATCGCGACTTCCTGCTCGGCCCGCGCTTTGCGCGCGAGGCCGGCGCGACGCTGCTGCCCGATCCGACCGTGATCGATTGCGCGGGCCATCGCGTGGTACTGACCCATGGCGACATGCTGTGCACAAACGACACGCGCTATATGCGCTTCCGCCACTGGACGCGCAAACCCTGGATCCAGCGGCTGTTCCTGGCGCTGCCGCTGTCGTGGCGCCTGGGTATCGCGCGCAAGCTGCGCAGCGACAGCGAGGCGGGCCGCCAGCGCCCCGGGCCGCCGCGCGACTATGGCGATGTCGCGCCGGCCGCGGTCGCGGCGCTGCTGCGCGACAGCGGCACGGCGGCGATGGTACATGGACACACGCACCGGCCGGCCCGGCATGACGAGCCGCATGGCCTGCGCTGGGTGCTGACCGACTGGGACCTCGATGGTCCGCATCCGCGCGCGGCGGCATTGCAGCTCGATGCCGAGGGCTTTCGCGAATTGCCGCAGCTCGATTGATCGCGGCGCAGGCAAAGGCCGACGCGGCCGCACCTCCGCCCTTCCTCGTTCACGCCATCGCGTTACTTCATCAGCTTGCGCAGTTCGCTGGCATCGAAGCGATCGTTCGGCGTGTTCTCCAGATGCTCGCCGAGCCGGTCCAATGCGGCCTGCACCGCCTCGAGCTTTTCCTGCTGGCTGGCCGCATGGTCGATCAGGCTCTTGAGCGCCAGCGACACCGGATCGTCGGCATTCGGCGTGATGCCGTAAGCGGAGAACTCCTGCCGCGCGCCCTGCTGCGAAGTCGGCGCGTCCGGCAGGATGATGCGGGCCGGCACGCCCACCGCGGTGGCGCCCGGCGGCACCGGCTTGAGCACCACGGCATTGGAGCCCACGCGCGCGCCATCGCCGATGGTGAAGCCGCCCAGCACCTTGGCGCCGGCGCTGACCACCACGCCGGTGCCCAGCGTCGGATGCCGCTTCTGGCCCTTGTACAGCGAGGTGCCGCCGAGCGTCACGCCCTGATAGATCGTGCAGTCGTCGCCGATCTCGGCGGTCTCGCCGATCACCACGCCCATGCCGTGATCGATGAACACGCGCCGGCCCATCTTGACGGCCGGGTGGATCTCGATGCCGGTCAGGAAGCGCGACCAGTGCGAGATCCAGCGGCCCAGCCAATGCATCCCCGCATTCCAGCAGGCGTGCGCGAAGCGATGAAACACCACGGCATGCAGGCCCGGGTAACACGTCAGCACCTCCAGCCGGCTGCGCGCGGCGGGGTCGCGCTGCATGATGGTGTCGATATCTTCCTTGAGGCGAGAGAACATCTTGGTCGTGTGCGATTGCCCCGCCGTGCCGCGCGCGATCGGAGCGCGCATGCCGCCGGGGTCGTGTCCGGGCAAGGCCCTGGGGAAACGGAAGCAGGGAGTGTAAGAGATTTGGCACCCTGATGCCGTCATGGGCATCGGGCGCCGCACCTGCCCCGCCGCTACGTCGACACGCGCGGGGGAAGCCCGGGCGTGCGCGGCGCGGGCGTCAACATCGCTCGCGGTGGAAGGCGTGGGCAGCGTGGGCAGCGGTGCGGATGGCGCGCTCGCGTCGCACGAGCGACGGACGGCCGGCCCGCTCGCGACGTGCGTGAAGCGCTTCGGTGCGCCAGGGTTCGATGCGCCAGGGACCGATGCACCAGAAGCAGGCGGCAATTCGCGCCAAGGTCATGTCTCCATGCTGTCGCCACTGCGGTGGTCACTGCCGACACCGCCGCGGTCGTCATTGCGTTCGCCGCTGCGCGGCCCGCGCCCGGCCAGCGTCATCTGCTTGGCGATGCCGCGCAGCAGATTGACCTCCTCCTGCTCCAGCCCGCTGCGCGCGAACAGCCGGCGCAGCCGCGGCATCAGCTTCTTCGGATGGGCCGGATCGAGAAAGCCGATCGCCTCCAGGCCCTGCTGCAGATGCGCGAACATTGCCTCGATCTGCTCGGCCGTGGCGGCCTGCCCAGCATAGCCGATATCGCTCGGGGGCGCCGCGCGGTCCTGCAGCAACGCCAGCCGCATCTCGTAGGCGATCAGCTGCACGGCCTGGGCAAGATTCAACGAGGCGTAGGCGGGATTGGCGGGGATATGGGTCACCACCGAGCAGCGGTCGACGGCCTCGTTGGGCAAGCCGAAGCGTTCGTTGCCGAAGACGAAGGCGACATCGGCCGCTTCGGGGCTGAATTCCGCGGTGGGTTCCTGGGTGGATCCCTGGGTCGATCCCTGGGTGCGTTCCAGGGTGGCTTCGGCGGTGGATGCC
>NZ_JCBAJO010000330.1:0-3985 GCF_059772245.1 Cupriavidus sp. R6-3 | reverse complement strand
CCGGCGAACTGATCCCCTACCTGTCGGAGCCGGCCACCTGGCGCAGCGCCGAGGGCGATCCCAGCGCGCCCACCTATGTCTCCGGCGACAGCATGACCGGATACAACGAGCGCGGCCTGGAACTGCAGGGCAATGCCGAGCTGCGCAGCGACGGCGCCGTGATCAAGGCGGACAAGCTGACCTACGACCAGGACAGCGACGAGGCGCTGGCGACCGGCAACGTCCGGCTCTCGCGCGAAGGCACGCTGGCGGTGGGCCCCGAGGCCAGGCTGCGCGTCGAAGCCAACGAAGGCTACATGCTGTCGCCGGACTACTACTTCCAGCAGACCGGCGGCTCGGGCACGGCCGAGCGCATCGACTTCCTGACCAAGGACCAGAGCACCATCCAGCGCGCCACCTACACCACCTGTTCGCCCGACAACGCGGACTGGTACTTCAGCGCGCGCCAGCTCGACCTGGACAGCGACCGCCAGGTCGGCACCGCGCACGGCGCCGTGCTGCGCTTCTTCGATGTGCCGATCCTGGCCGCGCCGGCGGTGACCTTCCCGCTGACCGACGAGCGCCGCAGCGGCTTCCTCGCACCGCTGATGGCCTACAGCTCCCGTTCGGGCTTCGACCTGACGGTGCCGTACTACTTCAATATCGCGCCGAACCGCGACCTGACGCTGTATCCGCGCGTGATGAGCGAACGCGGCGTGCAACTCGGCGGCGACTTCCGCTATATCGGCAACGGCTATGCGGGGCGCATCCGCGGCGAGTTCCTGCCCAACGACCAGAAGACCAACTCGGACCGCTGGCTGTACTCGATCCAGCATAGCCAGAACCTGGCCAAGGGCCTGAACGCCTATGTGAACCTGAACCGGGTATCGGACGACCGCTATCCGGACGACCTGACGCGTACGGTCGCGCAGTCGACGCTGCGGCAGTACACGCAGGAGGGCGGGGTCACCTACAACTGGCAGGACTTCTCGCTGCTGGCGCGGGTGCAGACCTTCCAGACGCTGGCGCCGAGCCAGCCGACCTACGAGCGCGTGCCGCAGTTGAACGGCAAGTTCACGCGCTACAACTGGGGCGGCTTCGACGTGCAGGTCGAGGCCGACTACACGCGCTTCCGCATCCCGCTGACGAGCACCGGCTTCCAGCAGCCGCAGGGCGAGCGCGTCTTCATCCAGCCGTCGATCAGCTATCCGATCGTGCGCCCGGGCTGGTTCGTGACGCCCAAGGTCATGTTCAACGCGGCCCAGTACCAGATGGAGCCGTCGACCAACACGCCGGGCGCCAACAACACGCTGACGCGCTCGGTGCCGACCTTCAGCCTCGACGGCGGCATGACGTTCGAGCGCGACGCGCCGACCATCAGCCGGCTGTTCGGCACCAAGTACCTGCAGACGCTGGAACCGCGCCTGTTCTACGTCTACACGCCGTTCCGCGACCAGAGCGCGTTCCCGCTGTTCGATACGGTGCAGTCGGACTTCGGCTACGGGCAGATCTTCAGCGAGAACCCGTTCACCGGCTACGACCGCATCGCCGACAACAACAAGCTGACCGCGGGCGTGACCACCCGCCTGATCGAGTCCGAGACGGGCATCGAACGCTTCCGTGGTACGCTGGCGCAGCGCTTCGACTTCAGCGGCCAGCGCGTGCAGCTGACCGGCACGCTGGACGACGCCGAGCGGGGCTATTCCGATCTGCTGGCGGCCACCACGATCCAGCTGTTCCGCGGCTACTACATCAATGCCGGGATGCAGTACAACCCGGAAAACGACCGGGTGATCCAGTCGAACATCGCGTTCGCCTGGCGGCCCGAGGCGCGCAAGCTGCTGAACATCGGCTATCGCTACCGGCGCCCGACCGCGGTCACCGACAATACCGCGATCGACCAGTTCGAGATCTCGAGCCAGTGGCCGATCACGCGGCGGACCTACGGCATCGGGCGTGTCGCCTACGACATGAGCGCCAACCAGCTGGTCGATACGCTGCTGGGACTCGAATATGCCGCCGACTGCTGGGTCGGCCGGGTCGCCTACCAGCGTTTTCGCAATACCACGCAGGGCTACACCGGCCGGGTGTTTCTGCAGGTGGAGTTCCGCGGCCTGTCGAAGATCGGCTCCAATCCGCTGGATATCATGAGGTTGAACGTGCCTGGCTACGAGCCCGTCTCGGCCGCGCCGATCCCTCAGACCCAGTTCGACCATTACGAATGACGGACCATGATGAAGCGTCAAGCAGTTTCCGTAATTTCCGTTGCCGCGGCTTCGTCGCGGCGTTCGCGCGGCATCGTGCTGTCGGCATTGCTCGCCTGCGTGGCCGTTCCGGCGGCGGCGCAGCTCAAGGCACCCGGCGGGTCCGGCTCCACACCGCGCGCCACCGGCATCTTCGTGCCGCAAGGCTCGCAGGCCACGCCGCCGACCTCGCCCACTCAGCCGCGGCTGGGTTCGGGGCAGCGCACCGGCCGCTCGCAACTGGTCGACGAGGTGGTGGCGGTGGTCAACAACACCGTGATCACGCGGCGCGAGCTGCTCGATAGCGCCGACGAGATCGAGAACCAGCTGCGTACGGCCGGCCGTCCGATTCCGCCGCGGGAGGAACTGCTCGGCGACGTGCTGGAACGGCTGGTGATGGAGCGCGTGCAGACCCAGGCCGCGCAGGACGCCGGCATCCGCGTGACCGACCAGGAGGTCGACCGCGCGATCGAATCGGTCGCGCAGCAGAACCGCATCAGCGTGGCCGATCTGCGTGCGCAGGTCGACCGCAGCGGCATGACGTGGGACAAGTACCGCAGCGAGCTGCGCAAGCAGGTGCAGGTGATCCGGCTGCGCGAGCGCGAGGTCGATTCCAAGGTGCAGGTGTTCGACGGCGAGATCGACAACTATCTGGCCGCGCGCGCGGCACGCAGCGGTGCCGCCCCGACCGGCGAGCCGCAGTACGACGTCGCCCAGATCTTCGTGCGCGTGCCCGAGGGCGCCAGCGAGGCGCAGAAGGCGCAGCTGCGCGCCAAGGCGGAAGGGCTGCTGAAGCAGGCCCAGGGCGGCGCCGACTTCGCGCAGCTGGCACAGAACAATTCCGACGGCGCCGAAGGTCCCAAGGGCGGCTCGCTGGGCTACCGCGAAATCGGCCGCCTGCCGGCGCAGTTCGCCAACGCCGTGCTCGATCTGCAGCCGGGCAAGGTGGTGCCGGAGGTCGTCGAAAGCCCCGCCGGTTTCCATGTGCTCAAGCTCGCCGGCAAGCGCACCGCACCTGCCGGCGGCGATGTCGCGCCCAGCCGCATCACGCAGACCCAGGTGCGCCATATCCTGATCCGCACCGGCCCCAACATGCCCGAGGCCGAGGCGCGCCGCCAGCTATCCACGCTGCGCGAACGCATCCAGCACGGCACGCAGTTCGCTGATGTCGCCAAGCGCTATTCGCAGGACGGCTCGGCACAGAACGGCGGCGAGCTCGGCTGGGTGTCGCCCGGCGAGCTGGTCCCCGAGTTCGAGCAGGCGATGAACCGGCTGCGCCCGGGCGAGGTTTCCGAGCCGGTCACCAGCCAGTTCGGCGTGCACCTGATCCAGGTCGAAAACCGCCGCGAGGTCGAGGTGTCGCCGGAGAAGCAGCGCGACTTCGCCCGCGCCGAGGTGCGCGAACAGAAGCTGCGCGCCGCCTACGAGGACTGGCTGCGCCAGCTGCGCGAGGCCGCCTATGTCGAATACCGGACCAATCGCGAGGCGTCCCGTTAAGGGACTCGCGAACGGACCGGCCATGGGACCCGCCATAGGACCCGCCACAGGACCCGCCACAGGACCCGCCACAGGACCCGCCATAGGACCTGCCATGGGACCCGCCAAGGGCTCCGTTTCGCGACCACGATGACCGCGCCGCCTGCCACACCCTCCGCCTCGCCCGCCCCGTCCGTCCCATCGCATGCGGCCGCGCCGCTGCCGATCGCGATCACGACCGGCGAGCCGGCCGGCATCGGGCCGGACATCACGATCCGCGCGGTGCT
>NZ_JCBAJO010000033.1:0-32572 GCF_059772245.1 Cupriavidus sp. R6-3 | reverse complement strand
TGCCGTTCGAGCCCGCCGCCAACCGCTACGCGCTGCAGGCCGCGCACGACGCGCTGGCCGATCTGTCCGGCGCGCTCAATACCACGGCTTCGTCCTTCCTGAAGATCGCGCGCGACTTCATGCTGCTGGGCTCGGGCCCCCGCGCGGGCTTTGCCGAGCTGCAGCTGCCGGCCAACGAGCCCGGTTCGTCGATCATGCCGGGCAAGGTCAATCCGACCCAGGCCGAGGCGCTGGCGATGGTCTGCTGCCGCGTGATCGGCAACCACACCACCATCACGCTGGCCAACGGCCTGGGCACGCTGGAACTGAACGCCTACAAGCCGGTCATCGTTTACAGCCTGCTGCAGTCCGTTACACTGCTGGCCGACGCGGCGGCCAGCTTCGCCGAACACATGGTGGCCGGCGTCGAAGCGGACCGGGCGCGCATCGCCGAGCTGCTCGAACGCTCGCTGATGCCGGTCACCGCGCTGAATCCGCATATCGGCTACGACAAGGCGGCCGAAATCGCCAAGCTCGCGGTGGCCCGCAACCTGTCGCTGCGCGAAGCGGCGATCGCCTCCGGCCATGTCACCGCCGAGCAGTTCGAGCAGTGGATCGATCTGAAAGGGATGACGCGCGAGGTGTAGCGCCGCGGCGCACCGGTGCTGGCGGACACGTCCACGACCGCGCATGCGGCCGCCCACACATGGAACGACCCTATGGACCGGCCCCGCGCTGCCGCGGCGGCCGGCGACAAACCCGCTTGAGACGGGCAGACGACGATCGGGGATAACAACGATCGCATTGACGAGATGATTCCTGCTCCCATTCCCGCCGATGACCAGCGGCGCCTCGACGCGC
Source organism: Cupriavidus sp. R6-3 (assembly GCF_059772245.1). Classification (NCBI taxonomy): domain Bacteria; kingdom Pseudomonadati; phylum Pseudomonadota; class Betaproteobacteria; order Burkholderiales; family Burkholderiaceae; genus Cupriavidus; species Cupriavidus sp. R6-3. The sequence continues at coordinate 31,732 of NZ_JCBAJO010000033.1, read as the reverse complement.
TGTACTCGCTGAACCTGCTCGATACCGCCGCCGAAGAGCGCTTCGACCGGCTGACCCGCCTGGCCAGGCGGCTGTTCGACGTGCCGATCGCGCTGGTCAGCCTGGTCGATGCCAGGCGCCAGTGGTTCAAGTCCTCGTTCGGCCTGGCCGCCCGCGAAACGCCGCGCGAGCAATCGTTCTGCGGCCATGCGATTTTGCGCGACGACCTGCTGATCGTGCCCGATGCGCTGCAGGACCAGCGCTTTCACGACAACCCGCTGGTCACGGGCGCGCCCGGCGTGCGTTTCTATGCCGGCTGCCCGCTCGCGGTACGGGGCGGCGCCAAGGTCGGCACGCTGTGCCTGATCGACACCGAGCCGCGCGAGTTCGACAAGGACGATCAGGCGCTGCTGCACGATCTGGGTCGCCTGGCCGAGCAGGAACTGGAGTCGGCGCAACTGGCCTCGATGGACGACCTGACGATGCTGTCGAACCGCCGCGGCTTCTCGGCGCTGGCGCAGCATGCGCTGGCGGTCTGCCAGCGCCAGGGAATGCCCGTCACACTGCTGTTCTTCGACATGGACGGCTTCAAGGCCATCAACGACCGCTTCGGGCACGCCGAGGGCGATCTGGCGCTGGCCGCCTTCGCCGACCACCTGCGCCAGGCCTTCCGCGAGTCCGACCTGATCGGACGGCTGGGCGGCGACGAGTTCGTCGTGCTGCTGGTCGACGCCTCGGCCGACCAGTGCGACGCGATGCTGGCCCGGCTGCGGCAAGTCGTGGACGCGTACAACGCGCAGAGCCAGCGCGGCTATGCGCTGGATTTCAGCGCCGGCGCGGTCGCCTTCGATCCCGCCCGGCACACCGGCATCGCCGACCTGCTGGCGCAGGCCGACCAGGCGATGTACGCCAACAAGGCACGCAGGAAGGGAACGCCGCCCGCCGCGCCACAGTAACTCGCGTTGCGGCCGCCGCCGCGCCGTGTTACTGTCCGCCCATCCAGGAGAAAGCGAGCCTGCGGCGCGACAGCGCGGCGGCAGCGCTGCCGAAGGCGTACCCCCGAAACGCTCAGGTACCGAAGACTGGAGACGACAACGAACTGGAGAGCGCCGCCATCATGGTTCAGCGATGACGGCCGCCGAAGGGGCAAACCGGGTCCGGGGCGGACGCGGTGAATCTCTCAGGCAAAAGGACAGTGGGGGCAGCCGGGTTGGCATCGACGATGCCGGCCGGCTGCCCCTTTTTGCATCCTGGAGCCTGAAATGAAAGTCATCGTGATGGGGGCCGGCGTGATCGGCGTGGCCTCGGCGTGGTATCTGTCCAAGGCCGGCCATGAGGTCGTCGTGCTCGAGCGCAATGCCGGCGCGGCACGCGAAACCAGCTTCGGCAACGGCGGCCAGATCTCGGTCAGCCATGCCGAGCCCTGGGCCAACCCCTCGGCGCCGCTGAAGCTGCTCAGCTGGCTGGGACGCGAGGACGCACCGCTGCTGTTCCGCCTGCGCGCCGACCCGGCGCAATGGTCGTGGGGGCTGAAGTTCCTGCGCGAATGTCCGGCCCGGCGTTCCACCCGCAACATGATCCAGCTGCTCAACCTCGGCACCTACAGCCGCGCCAGCCTGCAGGCGCTGCGCGCCGAGACGGGCATCGAATACGATCATCTGACCCGCGGCATCCTGCACTTCTATACCAGCCAGAAGGAATTCGACGCGGCCATCGAGCCGGCGCGCATCATGCGCGAGCTGGGCTGCGAGCGCCGCGTGATCGGTCCCGACGAAGTGGTGAAGCTCGAACCGGCGCTGGCCTCGATCGCGCCGCGGCTGGCGGGCGCCACCTACACCAGCGAGGACGAGTCCGGCGACGTGCACCGCTTCACCACCGGGCTGGCCGCGCTGTGCGAGGCGCGCGGCGTGCGCTTCCGCTACGGCGTGCGCGTGCAGCGGCTGCTGGCCGAAGGCGGTCGCATGCGCGGGGTCGAGATCGCCGACGAGACCGGCGCCTACACCGTCGAGCAGGCCGACGCCTATGTGCTCGCGCTCGGCAGCTTCAGCCCGATGCTGGCGCGGCCGCTCGGCGTCAAGCTCGATATCTATCCGGCCAAGGGTTATTCGGCCACGCTGCCGGTGCTCGACCCGGAGCGCGCGCCAAGCGTCAGCCTGACCGACGACGAGTACAAGCTGGTGTTCTCGCGTCTGGGCGACCGGCTGCGCATCGCGGGCACCGCGGAGCTCAACGGCTATTCGATGGAGCTGAACCCGGTGCGCTGCGAGGCCATCGTGCGGCGCACGCTGGAGATCTTCCCCGGTGTCAGCCGTCCCGAACTGGCGCGCTACTGGACTGGCCTGCGACCCGCGACGCCGGGCAACGTGCCGTATATCGGCGCGAGCGCGGTGCAGGGGCTGTACCTGAACACGGGCCATGGCACGCTGGGCTGGACCCACGGCTGCGGCTCGGGACGCGCGATCGCCGAGCTGATCAGCGGCCGCGTGCCGGAGGTGGACTTTGGCTTCTGCGGTCCGCTGCCTGAGGCGCCACGGATGGCGCGGCCGCTCGCGCCGGTGGTGGCGGCGCGTGCCGCCGCGTCGGAGCCGGCAGAGGTTTGATCCGGGGTTTGATCCGGGGTCTTATACGGATCTGATACGGATCTGATACGGATCTGATACGGATCTGATACGGGCCTGAAACAACGACACCGGCGCGGCATGGCATCGCCATGCGCGCCGGTGTTTTCGTTTCATCGTTGGCGTGGATGCGTCCGGGCACGCCTCGGGCACACCTTGGAGATGCATCAGGACAAGCATCGGAACACGTGTCGAGCATGCATCGCGCACGCACCGGGCCCCCGCATGCCGGCGAAAGCGTACCCGTTTCTGCGTGCCCCTCGCGCAAACCGTACCCGTTTCTGCGTACCCGTTCGCGAGCGTCGATGGGCCGGCTGATTGCGATGAAACCGCCGGTAAAACCGGCGTGCCGGCAGGCGATGGATAGCGGCGCCGTACCCGTTTCTGCGTCGCGCGAACTCAATCAATATGGACGCCGCGCGCAAAGCGTACCCGTTTCTGCGTGCCTGGCAGCGGTGCGAAACCAGGTCCGGCATGACGGTGCGATGCACGGCATCGCACCGTCACGCCGTCGCACCATGGCACCGTCGCATCATCCCGCCATCGCCAGGCTCAGGCGATGGTATCCACCACGCCACCATCGACCCGCAACGCGGCACCGGTGGTCGCCGATGCCTGCGGCGAACAGACGTAGACCACCATGTGCGCGACCTCCTCCACCGTGGCCGCGCGCTGGAGGATCGAGCTGGGCCGATGCGCCTTGACGAACTCGGCGGCCGCCTCCTCGATCGACAGCCCCGCCTTCTGCGCGTCCTCCCGCAGCATCTCGCGCAGGCCGTCCGACAGTGTCGGCCCCGGCAAGACCGCGTTGACGGTCACGCCGGTGCCGCTGAGCCGTTTGGCGAGGCCGCGCGATACCGCCAGTTGCGCGGTCTTCGAGAAGCCGTAATGGATCATGTCCTCCGGCGTGTTCAGCGCGGACTCCGACGAGATGAACACCACGCGGCCCCAGCCGTTCGCCGCCATCGCCGCCGTATACGCCCGCGCCAGCCGCACGCCCGACATCACGTTGACATCAAAGATCCGGGTCCAGTCCTCGTCGCTCAGTTCATAGAAGTCGCGCGGACCGTAGATGCCGGCGTTGTTGACCAGAATGTCCACCGCCGGCTCGGCGGCCACGATTGCATCGCAGCCCTCGGCGCCGCCGACGTCGGCCGCGACGCCGCGCACCGTGGCGCCCGGCACCTCGCGCACCACGTCGGCAATGGCGCCCTCGACGGTGTCCTGCTTGCGGCCATTGACGATGACGGTGGCGCCGCTGCGCGCGAGGCCGATGGCGATGGCCAGCCCGATGCCCGCGGTCGAGGCGGTGACAAGGGCGGTCTTGCCGGTGAGATCGATCTGCATGAGTGCCTCCTGAATCAGTGGGACAGCAGGGCAGAGGATGCAAACGGTTGGCGAAAGCCGTACGCAGAAACGGGTACGCTATTGGAGAAAATCGCCACCACCGCCGTATGCCGCGGACTAGTGGCGGCGTTCGCCTCGTGCGTCGCCCGCTGCGGGAAACACCACGCGCACCCGCAGCCCCGGCTCGTTATCTTCCAGCGACAGCGTGGCGCGATGCACCTGGGTGATCTCGTCGACGATGGCCAGGCCCAGGCCGCTGCCGCCGCTCGGTGCATCGGGCAGGCGGTAGAAGCGATCGAGCACGCGGGCGCGCTGCTCGGGCGGGATGCCGGGACCGTTGTCGGCGACCATCAGCGCGACGCGGCCCGCATCCGCGCGCTGCACGCGCACGTCGACCTTGCCGCCGGCCGGCACATAGCGCAGGGCGTTGTCGATCAGATTGGTCAGCAGGATGCGCAGCGCGTCGGGGTCGCCCTGCACGGTCAGCCCGGCCGAGTCTCCATCGCGGCCATCGTGACCTTTGTCGCCATCGTGACCAACCCGACCATGGCGACTATCGGCACCGCCATCGCCATCGGTAGTGTCGAGCCCCAGGTCGATATGCCGATCGAGGGCGGCCTGCGTCATCTCGCCGACCACCGTCGCGGCCAGCTCGCGCAAGGCGACCGGCTGATGGCCAGCGACGGCCGCGCCGGGCTCGTGGCGCGCGAGCGTCAGCAACTGCGTCACCAGATGCGTCAGCCGCTCGAGCCCGTCGCGCAGATTGCCGACCGCCTCGCGGCGCGCCGGCTCGCTGTCGGCGCGTTCGACCAGTTGCGCCTGCAGCTGCAGCGCGGTCAGCGGCGTGCGCAGCGCGTGCGCGGCATCGGCGATGAACGCGCGCTGCGTGTCGATCGCGTCGGACAGCCGCGCCAGCAGCAGGTTGAGCGCCTCGGTCAGCGGCGCGATCTCGGCCGGCATCTGCGCCACCGCCAGCGGCGACAGCGCATTGGCATCGCGCTTGCCCACCTGCCGCGCGATCTCGCGCACCGGCCGCAGCCCGCGGCCGACCGCCAGCCAGACCATCCAGCCCAGCAGCGGCAGCAGCAACAGCAGCGGTGCGACGGTGCGCAGCGCCATCCGCGCCGCCACTTCGCGGCGCGCGCTCATCGGCTGTGCGATCTGCACCACCGCCGGCCCGAGCTGCACGCTGTAGATGCGGAACTCGCCGTCGTCGGTGCGCACATTGGAAAAGCCGAGCTCCGCGCGCGGCGGCAGCGACGGCCGCGAATGCGACAGATAGAGGCTGCGGCCGGTGCCGTCCCAGATATGGATGACCACGTCCTCGTCGGAACGGAACAGATTGTCGGTGCCGGGTGGCAGCGGCGGCGGCAGCGATGGCATCGCCGGGCCGCTGAACTGGCTCGGCAGCGCGAGCGCGACCTGGCGCATCTGGTAGTCGAACAGCGCGTTGGCCTCCTGCCGGGCCTGGCCGTAGATCAGCGCGGTGGCGGCGGCGATGCCGGCCAGCAGGCCGAGCGCCAGCCACCACAGCAGGGTCCGCTGGATCGATCGCATCAGCGCGCTCCTCCAGCGGCTTCATTGTCCTTGCCGCCGTCTTTCTTGCTGCCCGTCTCGCTGCCCGTCTCGCTGTCCTTCTCGCCGCCGTTGTCCCCCTGCTGCACGCCTTCATCGAGCTTCGGGCAGACATAACCGACACCGCGGATATTGCGGATCAAACCCTGGCCGAGCTTCTTGCGCAGCGCGTGGATATAGACCTCGACCGTGTTGCTGCCCACCTCGTCGTCCCAGCCGTACAGCTTCTCCTGCAGCTGCGGCACCGACCAGACCTTGCCCGGACGCGCCAGCAGCGCCGCCAGCAACGCGTATTCGCGCGCCGACAGATGGACCGGCTCGCCCGACAACGTGACTTCGCGCGTGGCCGGATTGAGCACGATGGCGCCGTAGCGGACCAACGGCTCGGCGCGGCCCTGCGCGCGCCGCGCCAGCGCGTGGATGCGCGCCACCAGCTCCTGCAGGTCGAAGGGCTTGACCAGATAGTCGTCGGCCCCGGCGTTCAATCCGGCGACGCGATCGGCGACCGCATCGCGCGCGGTCAGGATCAGCACCGGCGTGGCGACGCCGCGCGCCCGCATGCCGGACAACACATCAAGACCGGATCGGCGCGGCAGGCCGAGATCGAGCAGCACCAGATCGTGCTGCCCCTCGGCCGCGCCGCCGGCGGCGACGCCAGGCGGTTGCGTGGCGGCCGACAGTCCGGCCTCGCCGTCGCGTACCCAGTCCACCGCGAAGCCTTCCTGACGCAGCGCCAGCCGCACGGAATCGCCGATCATCGTGTCGTCTTCGATCAGCAGCACACGCATCGCTTCGCTCCGTTCGTCCGCCCCGCCGGGCGTGCGCAGCGGCTCATCGCCGGTCGACCGCTTCGGCCAGCGCGTGCGCCAGCCCCGGCAGCGCGGGAAAGCGCGCGGTGATGACCTGCACCGGCACCGGCTCGAGGAAAGCGCGCATGCGTCCCTTGTCGACGAAGCGCGCGTTGAAGCTCGACGCCGCCAGCGCCTCGACGAAGCGCGGCACGATGCCGCCGCCGATATAGACGCCGCCGCGCGCGCCGAGGATCAGCGTCACATCGGCCGCGACCGACCCGAGCAGGCCGCAGAACACCGCGAGCGCGCGCTGGCACAGCGCATCGCCGCGCTGCAAGGCGCCCTCGGTGACCTCCGCCGCGGTCAGCGGCATGCGCACGGGCGTACCCGTTTCTGCGGCCAGCGCGGCATGCGTGTGCGACAGCCCCATGCCCGACAGCAGCCGTTCGGCCGAGACGCGGCCGTGCTCGCGATGCGCGGCATGCCAGGCGATCCACTCGTCGTCGGTGGCCGGCATCAGCTCGACATGCCCGCCCTCCCCCGCCAAGGCCACGGGCCCGGCGCCGTGGCGGCCGGGGATCAGCCCCGATACGCCGAGCCCGGTGCCGGGGCCGATCAGGGCCAGCGGCGTGTCGGCCGCCGGTGTGCCGGCACGCACGGGCGCCAGCTCGCCGGGCTGCAGGTACGGCAGGGCCAGCGCCAGCGCGGTGAAATCATTCAGCGCCAGCAGTGTCTCCAGGCCCAGCGCCTGGCGCACCGCCTCGATCGAGAAGGCCCAGGCGTGGTTGGTCAGCTTGACGCGATCGCCGGTGACCGGATTGGCGAGGCCGATCGCCGCGTGGCGCGGCTGCGGGCCGGACAGCTGCGACAGGTATTGCCGCATTGCCGCTTCCAGCGACGGATAGTCGGCGACCTTCAGTGCCGTGACCGGTCCGATCGCATCGGGCGCGGTCTGCAGGGCGAAGCGGACATTGGTGCCGCCGACATCGGCGAGCAGGCGTGGGTAGGTAGTCATCGCAGGGCGGAAAACATCGGGCGAAATTCGGGCCGTGGTGGCAACGCGTGCATTCGGGCTACGTGTTCGGGCTACGTGTTCGGGCTACGTGTTCGGGGGCGTGTTCGGGCGGCGTATCGAAGCGGCGTATCGAGTCAGCGTAGTCAGGCCTCGCAGTCAGGCAGTGAACACATCGAACCCATGCCGATGCCGGCTGGCCACCAGCCCCACCGGCAACGCGGGCCCCGGCTCCTGCAGCGCGCGCTCGAACACCTCGGCCTTGGCCGCGCCGGCAAACGCCAGGAAGACGCGCTCGGCCGCCAGCAACGCGGCCAGGTTCAGCGTCACGCGCGCATGCGGCGCGCTGGCCGGGCGTGTCACCACATAGCAGGGCGTATCGCCGTTCAGCGCTTCGCCGAGCTCCGGCGCATCGGCGAACAGCGACGCGGTATGGCCGTCCTCGCCCATCCCGAGCACCGCCACGTCGGGCTGGCGAAACGCGGCATTGAGGCGCACCACCGCCCGCGCGGGCTCGGACGCCTCGACCGCATCGGCGATCAGCGGCACGAAGCTGGCGGCGGCCGCGGCATCGCGCAGCAGGTGTTCCTGCACGAGGCGCGCATTGCTGTCCTCGTGTCCGGGCGGCACCGCGCGCTCGTCGACCAGCGTGATGGTGACCGCGTCCCAGCGCACCGGCCGATAGCGCAGCCGCTCGAACATCGGCACCGGCGAGCGCCCGCCCGAAACGGCCAGCACCGCGTGTCCGCGGTCCTGGATGGCGAGGTCGAGCGCGTGACTGACGGAGGCGGCCAGCGCTTCGGCCTGGTCCAGCAGCGAGGGATGTTCGAAGCGGCGCATGGCGATTTCCGGGTCAGGGTTCGTTGGAGCGGAGCGGCGGGCCGATTCGCCAAAGCGGGCGAGCCGGCGTCAGACCTCCTCGTGCCACAGCGCGTTGTCGCGCGAGAGCAGCGCGGAGGACGCGGCCGGTCCCCAGGTGCCCGCGGTATAGGGCTTTGGCGGCAGCGAACTCTCGGCCCAGGTGTCGATGATCGGCTCGACCCAGCGCCATGCCTGCACCTGTTCGTCGCGGCGCACGAACAGGCCCAGCCGTCCGCGTATCACGTCGAGCAGCAGGCGTTCGTAGGCACCGGCGCGGCGCACCTTGAACGAGTTGGCGAAATCAAGGTCGAGCGAGGTCGGCGTCAGCGCGACCGTGTCGCCGGGCTGCTTGACGAGGAAATACAGCCGGATGCTTTCCTCCGGCTGCAGCCGGATCACCAGCCGGTTCTGCGGCGACAGCGTCAGCGGGCGGGGAAAGATCGCATGGGGCACGTCGCGGAAGTGGATCACGATCTCGGCCACGCGCGACTGCATCCGCTTGCCGGTACGCAGGTAGAACGGCACGCCGGCCCAGCGCCAGTTGGCGATCTCGGCCTTGATCGCGACGAAGGTCTCGGTGCGGCTGTCCGGCGCGATGCCGGGCTCTTCGAGATAGCCGGGCACCGGCTTGCCGGCGATGGCGCCAGCGCGGTACTGCCCCCGCACCGTCTTCTCGGCCACCTCCTGCGGCGAGATCGGCTTGAGCGCCTTCAGGATCTTGATCTTCTCGTCGCGCACCGCGTCTTCGGTCAGGCTGGTGGGCGGTTCCATCGCGACCATGCAAAGCAACTGCAGCAGGTGGTTCTGCACCATGTCGCGCAGCGCGCCGGTCTGGTCGTAGAAATCGCCGCGGCCCTCGACACCGAGTTCCTCGGCGATCGTGATCTGCACGTCCTGCACCCATTCGCGCCGCCACAGCGGCTCGAACAGCGCGTTGCCGAAGCGGATCGCCATCAGGTTCTGCACCGACTCCTTGCCCAGGTAGTGATCGATCCGGTAGATCTGCTCCTCGGCGAAGTAGCGCGCCACCGCCGCGTTGATCGCCTCGTTCGAATCCAGATCGTGGCCCAGCGGTTTTTCCAGGACCACGCGCACCTTCGGATGGTTCAGGCCGGTGCGGCCGAACTGCTCGCAGATCGGCACGAACAGATGCGGCGCGGTGGCCAGGTAGCAGACCACGACCTCGGGCTGGCGGTCCAGCACCTTGCGCGCCAGCGCATCGAAATGCTCGGGCTTGCGGGCGTCGGCCTGCACGTAGCACAGCCGCGCGACGAAGCTGGCCCAGTCGCCCGGCGGGGCGTGTTCGAGGCCCGGCCGCATGCCCTGCTCGAGCGTGGCGACGTATTCCTCGGTGGTGGAAGGATGGCTGCCCGTGGCCAGGATGCGCGCCGCGGGATGCAACAATCCGGCGCGATGCGCGTCGAACAAGGCCGGCAGCAGTTTGCGCCTGGCCAGGTCACCGGTGCCGCCAACCAGCACCATGTCGAAATCGGGCATGCTCACCCTGACCTCCTTGTCGCTTGATAGAGACCCCGTAGCGCGGCCGTTGCGGCCAGTTTACGTGAGTCGCGGGCGCTTTGCGAGCCACGCGGCAGCCAGCGGCGGCCGTGGTCGTGGGTGTGGCGGCGCGTGTGGCCACGAGAGGCGGCGCGGCGGGCATGCTCCGTGCAAGCCCCTGCAACATGCGCTAGGCTGAACTGCGACATGCCAGGCATTGAAGAATCCGCTGGAGAGAGCCCCATGCCCCATTCCGTACTCGAACAAGTGACGGCCCGCATCGTGGCCCGCAGCGCGCCGACGCGCCAGGCCTACCTGTCCCGCACGCAGGCCATGGCCGGCAGCAAGGTGCAACGCGCGCAGCTGTCCTGCACGAACCTCGCGCACGGCTTCGCCTCGATGCCCGAGCCCGCCAAGATCCGCCTGAAGGCCGAGGAACGGCCCAATGTGGCGATCGTTTCCTCGTACAACGACATGCTTTCGGCGCACCAACCGCTGGGAGAGTTCCCCGCCTGGATCAAGGAAGCCGCGCTGGAGGCCGGCGCGACCGCGCAATTCGCCGGCGGCGTGCCGGCGATGTGCGACGGCGTGACGCAGGGCCAGGACGGCATGGAGCTGTCGCTGTTCTCTCGCGACGTGATCGCCCAGGCCACCGCGGTCGCGCTGTCGCACCAGATGTTCGATGCGGCGCTGTATCTGGGCATCTGCGACAAGATCGTGCCCGGGCTGGTGATGGGAGCGCTGTCGTTCGGCCATCTGCCCGCGGTGTTCGTGCCGGGCGGGCCGATGCCGACCGGCATCCCGAACGAGGAAAAGGCCCGCATCCGCCAGTTGTATGCGCAGGGCAAGATCGGCCGGGAGGAACTGCTCGAGGCCGAGAGCAAGTCATACCATTCGCCCGGCACCTGCACCTTCTACGGCACCGCCAATTCGAACCAGATGCTGATGGAGATCATGGGCCTGCATCTGCCGGGCACCGCCTTCATCAATCCCCACACGCCGCTGCGCGAGGCGCTGACGCGCGAGTCCGCGCGGCATGTGCTGCGGCTGGTGCACCAGGGCGAGCGCTATACGCCGATCGCGCAGGTGCTCGACGAGCGCGCCTTCGTCAACGGCATCGTCGGCCTGCTCGCCACCGGCGGCTCGACCAACCACACGCTGCACCTGATCGCGATGGCGCGCGTGGCCGGCATCGTGCTGACCTGGGACGACTTCGACGAGCTGTCGGCGGTGGTGCCGCTGCTGGCGCGGGTCTATCCGAACGGCCAGGCCGACGTCAACGGCTTCCAGGCGGCGGGAGGCCTGGCGCTGGTGATCCGCGGCCTGCTGGCGCGCGGGCTGCTGCATGACGATGTCACCACCATCGTCGGGCAGGGGCTGGAGGACTACACGCGCGAACCGGCGCTGCGCGAGGGCAAGCTGGTCTGGATCGACGGGCCGACCGAATCGCTGGACGCGTCGGTGGTGCGCGGCGCCGGCGAGCCGTTCGCGCCGGACGGCGGCATCAAGGTGCTGGACGGCAATATGGGCCGCGCGGTGATCAAGACCTCGGCGGTCAAGGCCGAGCATCAGGTGGTGCAGGCACCGGCGCGCGTGTTCCATCATCAGGACGACATGCTGGCCGCCTTCAAGCGCGGCGAGCTGGAGCGCGATTTCGTCGCGGTGCTGCCGTACCAGGGACCGGCGGCCTGCGGCATGCCCGAACTGCACAAACTGACGCCGACGCTGACGGTGCTGCAGGACCGCGGCTTTCATGTGGCGCTGGTCACCGACGGCCGCATGTCGGGCGCCTCGGGCAAGGTGCCGGCCGCCATCCACGTCTGCCCCGAGGCGCTCAAGGGCGGCGCGATCGGCAAGGTCCGCGACGGCGACATGATCCGCGTCGATGCGCCGGCCGGCATCCTGACCGCGCTGGTGCCGCAGGCCGAATGGGAAGCGCGCACGATCGACGTGCCGGACCTGAGCCGCCATCGCCATGGCGTCGGCCGCGACCTGTTCGGCAACTTCCGCCGCAACGTCAGCACGGCGGAGGAAGGCGCCTGCACGCTGTTCGCGGACGAGGCCTGAGCGGCGGCGAGGGCCTGAGCGGCAGGGGCGCGGCCCCTGCCTGCCACCGCTAGGCGTGTCGCTGCCCGCCGCCCGGCGCGGACTGCGGCGGCTGGGGCCGCTGGGCCGGCTGCGGCGTATGGGGCTGCGGCGTATGGTTCAGCACCAGCGCGGTCTGTTCGCCCTGACCGCCATTGCCCGGCACGCGCAGCTCCTGCACCGGCACCGCGATATCGATGCCGACCGCCTGCAGCTCGCGCTTGACGCGCTCGTAGAAGGCGAAGCGCAGGTTCCAGTAGTTGTCGTTGGAGGTCCAGCAGCGCAGGTTCAGCGTCACGCCCTCGCTGGTGAAGTTGACCACCATCGCCTCGGCCGCCGGCACCTCGAGCACGCGCTCGTCGTCGGCCAGCATATGGCGCAGCACCCGCAACGCGGTCTGCACGTCGGCGCCGAACGGCACCGTGACCTCGATATCGAGCCGGCGCGTCGGATTCTCGCTGTAGTTCGTGATCGCGCTGCCCCAGATCTTGTTGTTCGGCACGCGCAGGCAGACGCCGTCGAAGGTCGTCAGCTCGGTCATGAACAGCCCGGTCTCGCGCACGGTGCCGGCGATGCCCTGCGCGTCGATGTACTGGCCGACGCGGAACGGCCGCAGCAGCACCAGCATGATGCCCGCGGCGATGTTCTGCAGCGTGCCCTGCAGCGCCAGCCCGATCGCCAGGCCCGCGGCGCCGAGCATCGCGATGATGCTGGCGGTCTGCACGCCGAACTGCGACAGCACCAGGATCACGGTGACGACGCGCACCACCCACTGCGTGACGCTGCCCAGCATCGGCCGCAGCGTCGCGTCGACATGCGGGCGGTCGAAGGCGTGCAGCACCGCGTTGCGCGCGCGGCCGCTGAGCCACCAGCCCACCAGCAGGATGGCGAGTGCGGCCAGCACGTTCAAACCCTGGTGCACAGCCAGCTGCAGCAGATAGGCCCAGGTGGCCTGCAGCTTGTCGGCGTCGATGAAATTCAGATCCATGGCGTCGGCTCCGGAAAGGATGGCATCACGAAGGCGTCACGGTGCATCACGACGAACCTTCGCGGCGGGTATGCACCAGTTCGCCGGCGTCGGGCAACGGCGTCTCGCTGCGCGTCAGCTGGCGCGGATCGAGCTGATGCGAGAAGCCCGCCACCGAGCCCATGCGACGCTGGCGGTCCTCCGGCAGCGTCGGCCCGCTCTGGATATAGACGGTCAGCAGCTCGGCCAGATTGACCAGCACGTCAAGATGGGTCCGCTCGTAGCCATGCGAGGCATCGGCACCGAAGCACAGCAGCGCGGTGCGCACGTCGTGGCCCGCGCTGACCGCGGCGCCGGCGTCCGAATGGTAGAAGCGGAACACGTCGCGATGGCTGGGGATGCCATGCTCGTCGCACAGCCGCAGCAGGCGCCGCGTCAGGTGATAGTCGTGCGGACCGGCCGAGTCCATCAGCGGAATCGTCACGCCTTCCTCGCGCGCGCCCTGCCCCGGCGCCACCGGACCGATATCGATGCCGATCACCTCGCTGACGTCGTCCTCGATCACCGCGGTCGCGCCCGAGCCGACTTCCTCGGTCAGCGTGAACACCGCATGGCAGTCCATCGGCACCGAGGCGCCGCTCTCGCGCACCGCCTTCAGCGCGGCCAGCACCGCGGCGACGCCGGCCTTGTTGTCCAGATGCCGCGAGACGACATAGCCGTTGTCCAGGATTTCGGGGTTGGCGTCGAAGGCGACGAAATCGCCGACCTGGATGCCGAGCGCGCGGATCTGCTCCGGCGTCGCCGCCGGTTCGTCGAGCCGCAGTTCGAGCTGGTCCCAGTTGACCGGCTGCGTATCCACCGCTTCGTTGTAGACGTGGCCCGAGGCCAGCAGCGGCAGCACCGAGCCGCGATGCCGGCCATGTTCGGTAAACAGCGTCACGCGGCCGCCTTCGGCCCAGCGGCTGGACCAGGTGCCGATCGGCGCCAGCGCGAGCCGGCCGTTGGGCTTGAGCTCGCGCACCATCGCGCCGAGCGTGTCCAGGTGCGCGACGATCGCGCAGTCGGGCCCCATGCCGCTGTTGGCGCGGTTGCCGCGCAGCGTGGCGCGGATGGTGCCGCGCCGGGTCAGCTGGTAGGGAATGTCCAGACCATCGAGCACGTTGGCGGTGTAGTGCACGATCTCGTCGGTCAGCCCGGCCGGGCTGGGGATGGCGAGCAGCTCCAGCAACGCGGTCTTCAGGTACAGCCGGTCGATGTTCAGTTTCTGCATGGATGTCGATGCTGGCGCCGCGCGCCCGGGACATGGCGCGCGAATCCGCTCAGGAATTGGCTCAGGAGGTAAAGGGGAACAACAGATCGACGAAGCGCTCCGCGGTCGGCTGCGGCTCGTGATTGGCCAGGCCCGGCCGCTCGTTGGCTTCGATGATCACGTACTCGGGCTGGTCGGCGGCCGGCACCAGGAAGTCCAGGCCGACCACCGGGATGCGCAGCGCGCGCGCGGCCGTTTGCGCGGCCTCGCGCAGCACCGGATGGAGCTGGCCGGTGACGTCGTGCAGCGTGCCGCCGGTATGCAGGTTCGCGGTCTTGCGCACCGGCACGCGCTGGCCGGCGGCCGGCACCGATTGCAGCGTCAGGCCCTGCGCCGCCAGGCAGCGCTCGGTCTCGGCATCGAGCGGAATGCGGCTCTCGCCGCCGGTGGCGGCGCTGCGTCGCGCACTGTGGCGCTCGATCAGCGTCTTCAGGTCGGCCTGCCCATCGCCAACCACCTCGGCCGGCTTGCGGATCGCCGCGGCCACCACCTCGTAGCCGATCACCACGATGCGCAGGTCCTGGCCCGGGCAGAACGATTCGAGCAGCACGGTGCCGCCCTCCTGGTGCGCGGTGTCGATCGCGCTGCGCAGATGGTCCTCGGTGCGGACGTCGACGCTGATGCCGCGGCCCTGCTCGCCGAAGGCGGGCTTGACCACCACCGAGCCGTGCTCGGCGAGGAAGGCGAGGTTCTCGGCATCGGTGCCGATCTGGCGCTGCGCCGGCACCTTCAGTCCGACCTGCTCCAGCCGCTTGCGCGTCAGCGCCTTGTCCTGGCACCACGTCATCGCCACCGCGCCGGTCAGCTCGGACAGCGACTCGCGGCACAGGATCTCGCGCCCGCCATAGCGCAGGCTGAAGATGCCGGCATCGGCATCGATGATCTCGACGCCGATGCCGCGCCGGCGCGCTTCCTTGACGATCAGCGCGGCATACGGATTGAGGTTGTCGCACTCGCTCGAGCCGGCGAACAGCGGCTCGTTGATCGCGTTCTTGTGCTTGACGACGAAGCCGTCGACCTGCACGAAGCCGAGCTTGTGGTACAGGCCGATCGCATGCTGGTTGTCGTGCAGCACCGACAGATCGAGATGCTTGCGTCCGCGCGAGGCGAACAGCGCGATCAGCTCGCGCACCAGCGCCTGGCCGACGCCGGCCAGATGCGTCTGCGGATCGACCACCAGGCACCACAGGCTGCTGCCGCCGCGCTCGTCGCCGAAGGCCAGCAGATGGTCCACGCCCATCGCCGAACCGATGATGTCGCCGGTCGATTCGTCCTCGGCGATCAGGTAGATCACCGCGTCGTGGTCGCGCTGGCGCCAGACCGTGGCGGGATCGAGCGGCACCATGTGGCGCGCCGCGTAGAGGCGGTTGATCGCCGCGATATCGGCGCGTGTCGTCAGGCGCCGGATCGTGACGCCGGCCGCGCCGGTTGCTGCGGCCGCGGCGGCATCGCCGTCCTCGAGCGTGCGGCGAAACAGCAGCGACGGGTCGAGGAACAGCGTCTGCGGCGCCTCGGCCAGCAGCAGCTGCGGCGCTTCCACATAGAGCGCGATATCGCGCCGGCCCGGCGCTTCCTGCTGCAGCTCGGCGGCCAGCCGCGCCGGCGATTCGAACGACGGCGCGAACATCAGCCGGCCCCAGCCGCAGTCGAGCATCGCATTCGGGCGCGCCGACACCGGCGCGGGAGCGGGGCTCGGCTGCACGGCGGGTTCCTGCTGCACCGGCGCGCCGCCGGCGTCGTGCATCACGGCGCGCGGGGGCTGCCCTTCGGCGCCGGTGGGCGCGCCGAGATGGAGCGAATCGGCCAGTACCGACGGCTTGGTCGACGGCTTGCCCGACTGCTTGGCCGAAGGCTTGGTGGCTGGGCGGACTTCCGCATTGACGGTCGACATTCGATCTTTCTCCTCGTTGTTGTCCGGGTTCTGGCCGCGGTCGTGGCCGACACGGGACTGCGGCCGCGCGCGGCGGCCGTTGGCGTCATCGTCAGGGTGGGGGGCTGCCGGTCCCCGTCTGTCGCCAGTCATGGCAGCCCTCACAGGCCATGCGACTGCAGCCAGCCCTCGAGCAGCGCGACTTGCCACAGCTTCGAGCCCTTGAGCGGGGTGATGTGGGCATCGGGGTCGGCCAGCATCGACTCGACCACGCCGGCCCGGTACAGGCCGCGCTGGCGTGCCGCGTCGCTGTCGACCAGGCCGCGCACGTAGTCGAGGAAGGGACCGCGCAGGTACTTCAGCGCCGGCACCGGGAAATAGCCCTTGGGGCGGTCGATCACCTCGGCGGGGATCACCTGCCGCGCGGCTTCCTTCAGCACGTGCTTGCCGCCCGCGGCGATCTTGTGGCGCGCCGGCATACGCGCGGCCAGTTCCACCAGGCGGTGATCGAGGAAGGGCACGCGCGCCTCCAGCGCATGCGCCATCGTCATGTTGTCGACGCGCTTGACCGGGTCCTCGACCAGCATCACGGTCGTGTCCAGCCGCAGCGCGCGATCGATCGCGCTGTCGGCGCCCGGCATGGCGAAATGCGCCGCCAGGAAGCGGCCGCTCGGATCGTCGGCCAGCCATTGCGGCGACAGCAGCTCGGCCATCTCCGACTGCGTGCGGTCGAAGAACACCTTGCGATAGGCCGCGACGCCGCCGTCGGCATCGGTATTGGCCGCCAGCGGCGGATACCAGTGGTAGCCGCCGAACACCTCGTCGGCGCCCTGCCCGCTCTGCACCACGCGGCTATGGCGCGCGACCGCCGCCGACAGCAGATAGAAGGCCACGCAGTCGTGGCTGACCATCGGCTCGCTCATCGCGTGGATCGCATCGGGCAAGGCGTCCAGCAGATCGGCCGCGGGGATCATCATCTTCTCGTGGCGCGTGCCGAAATGCCGGGCCACCAGATCGGAATAGTGGAACTCGTCGCCGGCCTCGCCGCCGGCCGCCTCGAAGCCGATCGCATAGGTGCGCAGGTCGGGCGTACCCGTTTCTGCGAGCAGGCCGGTGATCAGGCTGGAGTCCACACCGCCCGACAGCAGCACGCCGACCGGCACGTCGGCGACGGTACGCAGGCGCACCGCGTCGCGCAACGCGGCCAGCGTCATGTCGCGCCATTCCTCAAAGGTGCGCGCCTCGTCGGCGGCATCGTGGACGAAGTCGAGCCGCCACCAGGTACGGGTTTCGGTGCGGCCATCCGCATGCACGGTCATGTGCGTGGCGGGCGGCAGCTTGCGCACGCCCTGGACGATCGTATGCGGGGCCGGCACCACGGCGTGCAGCGTCAGGTAGTGATGCAGCGCGACCGGATCGAGCGCGGTATCGATGTCGCCGCCGGCCAGCAGCGCCGGCAGCGTCGAGGCAAAGCGCAGGCGCCGCGCGTCCTGGCTGTAGTACAGCGGCTTGATGCCGAGGCGGTCGCGCACCAGGTGCGTGGTGCCGGTGTCGCGCTCCCACAGCGCGAAGGCGAACATGCCGGCCAGGCGATCGAGCGCCGCGGGGCCCCAGGCGTGCCAGGCCTTGATGATGACCTCGGTGTCGCCGGTCGACGAGAACGTGTAGCCGCGCGCGCTCAGTTCCTCGCGCAGCGCGTGGTGGTTGTAGATCGCGCCGTTGAAGACGATGCCCATCCCCAGCGCGTTGTCGATGAAAGGCTGATGGGCGCGCTCGGACAGATCCATGATCCGCAGGCGCCGATGCCCGAAGGCGCGCCGGCCCAGGCCGAACAAGCCTTCGCCGTCAGGGCCGCGCGCGGCCTGCACCCGCGCCATGTCCGCCACGGCGTGAAGGTCGGCCATTTGTTGATCGAAACGTATTTCTCCTGCGATACCGCACATCGATGGTCTGCTCCCTTGCCCGCAGGCGCGCGGGACACCCTTGCTTATCGCACGGGGCGATGCCAGGGTCTGCCCGCGCTCATCCGACGCAATGTCGGAATTCGCCTACAGATAATCGAAATTGACAATATTTTCGGGACAGATCGATGGAGAAATGGTTTCCGTGAATATTTGGCAGGGCCCGGGCGAACGGGCGCGAGCCCTTGCCGGGCAAGGGCTGCAGCGGATGGAAAAATTTCGCAAAGAGTGCCGCCGGCGTCGCTTTCAGCAGCGTGGCCGCACGCAGAAACGGGTACGCTTCGGCTGGGACTCCGGTCGAACTCCGGTCGAACTCCGGTCGAACTCCGGTCGAACTCCGGTCGAACTCCGGTCGGAATCAGGCGGGATTCAGGTGGCCCCGGGGCTGTCGTGAAGCCGGTTGCGGTTCGCCAGCGCCGGGAACAGCCGCATCCACACGGCCACCACCACCAGCGTGCCGATGCCGCCGAGCAGCACCGCGCCGACCGGACCCAGCCAGGCCGCCGTCACGCCGGATTCGAATTCCCCAAGCTGATTGGAGGCGCCGATAAAGACGGAGTTGACCGCGCCGACCCGCCCGCGCATGTCATCCGGCGTATCGAGCTGGACCAGCGTCGAGCGCACCACCACGCTGATCATGTCCGAGGCGCCCAGCACCACCAGCGCCAGCATCGACAAGGGCAGCAGCGTCGACAACCCGAAGCAGATCGTCGCCAGGCCGAACAGTGCCACCGCGCCGAACATCACGCGGCCCACCTTGCGCTCGAGCGGATGACGGGCCAGCCAGATCGCGGTGGCCAGCGCGCCGATCGCCGGCGACGAGCGCAGCAGCCCCAGGCCCCACGGACCGGTATGCAGGATGTCGCGCGCGTAGATCGGCAGCAGCGCGGTCGCGCCGCCCAGCAGCACCGCGAACAGGTCCAGCGAGATCGCGCCCAGCAGCACCGGCCGGCTGCGGATATAGGCAAACCCGGCGAACAGCGTGCTGATGCTGACCGGGGCGGTCAACCGCTGCGGCCGCTGCCGCAGCTTCAGCAGCGTGATCAGCGTGGCGGCCGCCAGGAACAGCAGCGCGCCGATGCCGTAAACCACGCCGGGGCCCGCGACATAGGCAAAGCCGCCGAGCGCCGGGCCGACGATGATCGCGGTCTGCGTCGCCGAGCTCGACAGCGCGACCGCGCGCGGCAGCTGGCGCGGCGTTACCACGCTGGGCAGCAGCGCCTGCAGCGTGGGGGTTTCGAAGGCACGGGTCGCGCCGAGCAGTGCGACGAACACAAAAATGTGTTCGTGCCGGACCCAGCCGGCGAGACTGGCCGCCGCCATGCCGAGGGCAATTGCCGCTTCGGTCAGCTGGCAGATCCGCACGATCTGGCGACGGTCGAAGCGGTCGGCGACGTGGCCCGACATCAGCAGCAGCACCACCGAGGGCAGGAACTGCACCAGGCCAACCAGGCCCAGCATCAGCGGGTCGCCGGTCAGGTCGTACATCTGCCAGCCCACCGCCACGGTCAGGATCTGGTAGCCGATCGTCGTACAGAGACGGGCGCACCAGAACATGCGGAAACCGGGGTCGCGAAAGACCGAATCCGGATCGGAGGCGGACGGCGTGCTGCTGGCAGGGGTGGGAGGCATGGCGGGAGAGGGAAGCGGCGCCGTCTTGTGCGGTGGCGGCTGCCGGGACAGCGGGAGGCCGGTGTAGCGGGTCATGAGTGGCCCATGGCCCGCCTGGCCGGCAAGCCGCAATTCTAGCGGAGCGGCGCCAGGCGCGCTGGACGTTACATGAATCCCTGCTGGCAGCGCGGTGTTGGCGTCACGCAACGTCGACCATGACGACGGGGCCGGTTTGCGGCGCCTGAGAATGCTTCGCATTTATAATTCGCCGCTTCTTGGGTGACGCGGAGGCCGTGATGCCGCTTTCACCTGGTCGCGGTCCGGTCGCCGCGCCATCGCGCGGATCCGACCCCGCTTTCGCCGCTTTCCCGCCTCTGTTCAGGATCCGATCTTGCAAGCCGCCTTCCGCCTGACCGCCGCAGCCGCCGGCGTCGCCCTGCTGTGCCTGTCGTCCCCGGCCCGTTCGGCCGAGCCCATTGTGATCGCCCAGGCGTCGCCGCAGGCGCACACGCAACTTCAGGCGCAAGCTCAGACGCAGCCCCAGGAAGCTCAGGCCCAAGTTCAGGCGCAAGCCGCCCCGGCCGCCGCGGACGCCGACAAGACGCTGAGCACGGTGACCGTGGTCGGCAACTGGCTGGATCAGCCAAACGAAACCAAGGTGCTGGAGCACCCGGGCGCGCGCTCGATCGCCGACCGCCGGACCATCGAGGAAAGCGGCGCGACCAATGTGCGCGAGGTGCTGCGCCGCATGCCGGGCGTGCAGGTGCAGGACAGCAACGGCACCGGCGGCAGCGACATCTCGCTGAACGTCGGCGTGCGCGGCCTGGCCTCGCGCCTGTCGCCCCGCTCGACCGTGCTGCTGGACGGCGTTCCGCTGGCGGTCGCGCCCTACGGCCAGCCGCAGCTGTCGATGGCCCCACTGTCGATGGGCAATATCGACACCATCGACGTGGTGCGCGGCGCGGGCTCCGTGCGCTATGGCCCGCAGAACGTCGGCGGCATCATCAACTTCGTGACCCGGCCGATTCCGCAGACCTTTGCCGCGCAGGCCTCGGTGGAGACCGAGGTGGCAACGCACGGCGGCAATGTGAAGACCATGCCGAGCGTCTTCATCGGCGGCACCAACGACAACGGCCTCGGCGGCGCGCTGATGTATTCGGGCGTGCACGGCGACGGCTATCGCCGCGGCAACGACCGCGTCGATATCGACGACCTGATGCTCAAGGGTTCGTACCGCATCTCCAGCACGGACCAGATCACCGCCAGCTATCACTACTACGAGGCGCTGGCCGACATGCCGGGCGGCCTGACCGCCGCGCAGTACGCCGCCGATCCGTTCCAGTCGGTGCGGCCGTACGACACCTTCGCCGGCCGCCGCAACGACGTCTCGCTGAAGTATTCGCACCAGGACAACAACCGCAAGTTCGAGGTGCTGACGTACTACACCGACAGCTTCCGTGGCAGCCAGATCGAGAGCGAGAGCGCCGGCCGCCGTCGCCTTGGCTCGTTCCCGCGCCACTACCACACCTTCGCCGTCGAGCCGCGCTATTCGCAGCTGTTCCGCGGCGCCAACATGAGCCACGAGGTCAGCGTCGGCTACCGCTACCTGCGCGAGGCCAGCGACGAGCAGGCATCGCGCACGGCGTTCTACACGCCGGGCACGGTCGATCCGACCACGATCGCCTCGCCGATGTACCAATGGCGCAGCGGCGGCACCACGGCGAACGCGGTCTATATCGACGACACCATCAACGTCGGCAACTGGACCATCACGCCGGGCCTGCGCTATGAAATGATCCGCTCGAACATCACGGACCATTTCACGCAGCGCCGCACCGACATCAAGTCGGACGAGCCGCTGCCCTCGCTGGCGGTGATGTACCACGTCAGCGACAACTGGAAGCTGTTCGGCAATGCCGGCGTCTCGTTCGGGCCGCTGCAGTACTTCCAGATCGCGCAGACCACCAACGGCCTGGCGCCGGAAAAGGCCAAGACCTACGAGCTGGGCACGCACTTCAACGCCAACGGCTGGGGCGGCGAGCTGACGCTGTTCAACATCGACTTCGACGACGAGCTGCAGCTGCGCGGCGGCACGATGGGCAGCCCGGACGCGTGGACCAATCTCGGCGCGACGCGCCACCGCGGCGTCGAGAGCTCGCTGCGCTACGACTTCGGCACGCTGTCGAAGGCGCTGGCCGGCCTGTCGGCGTATGCGGGCTATACCTATACCGAGGCCACCTACAACCACGGCACCTTCGCCGGGCGCGACCTGCCGTTCTACTCGCGCCATGTGGCCACCGCCGGCGTGCGCTACAGCCGCAACCGCTGGACGCTGAACGTCGATGGCTTCGCGCAATCGCGCCAGCATTCGCCCGGGGATCCGACCGACGGCACGCCGTACCAGACCGCCGAGAGCGCCAACGGCGCGCTGGGGGACATCCCCGGCTACGCGCTGGTGCACATGCGCCTGGGCTACGACTTCGGCAAGTCGATGTCGAACCTGAAGCTGGCGGTGGGCGTCAAGAACCTGTTCGATCGCCGCTATTTCACGCGCTCGACCGACAACAACCTGGGCAAGTACGTCGGCATGCCGCGCACGTTCTACGTGCAGGCGACGCTGGCGTTCTGAGGGACTTGAGCTGGGCGGGGGCGGGGTTTGAAGCGAGGTCTGCCGGGCGCTTGCCCGGGGCACGTTGCGTGTCCGCGGGCAAGACGCTGAATCCCCGCCTGCGCGGGGACGACGATGCGGCGCGCGCCGCCTAGACGATCTCGCGCGTTTCCATGAATTGCAGGTTCGGGAAGCGTTCCTGCGTCAGCCGCAGGTTCACCATGCTCGGCGCCAGATAGACGTGGTCGCCGGCGCCGTCGAGCGCGACGTTGTGGCCGGCCTTCTCGATCAGCTTCTCGATCTCGGCCGGGTCGCCCTTGAGCCAGCGCGCGGTCGCGCACTCGTGCGATTCGAAGATCGCGTCGACGCCGTACTCGTGCTCGAGCCGGTGCGCCACCACGTCGAACTGCAGGATGCCCACCGCGCCGAGCACCAGCTCGTTCGAGGCGATCGGGCGGAACATCTGCGTCGCGCCTTCCTCGGCCAGCTGCTGCAGGCCCTTCTGCAGCTGCTTGACCTTCAGCGGATTGTTCAGCCGTGCGCGGCGGAAGTGTTCCGGCGCGAACGATGGAATGCCGGTGAACTTGAGCGCCTCGCCTTCCGTGAAGACATCGCCCAGGCGGATCGTGCCGTGGTTGGGCACGCCGATGATGTCGCCGGCGTAGGCCTCCTCGGTGGTGTTGCGGTCCTGCGCCATGAAGGTGATCGCGTTGTTGATCGCCACCGTCTTGCCGGCCGACACGTGCAGCAGCTTCATGCCGCGCGTGAAGCGGCCGGAGCAGACCCGCACGAACGCAATGCGGTCGCGGTGGCGCGGGTCCATGTTGGCCTGGATCTTGAACACGAAGCCGCTGAACTTGGCTTCCTCGGGCTGCACCGTGCGGCTGTCGGTCGCCCGCGGCTGCGGCGAGGGCGACAGGTCGCACAGCGCGTCGAGCAGCGACTGTACGCCGAAGTTGTTGATCGCCGAGCCGAAATAGACCGGGGTCTGCTTGCCGGCCAGGAAGGCGTCCTTGTCGAAGGCGTGCGAGGCGCCGCGCACCAGTTCGATCTCGACGCGCAGTTCCTCGGCCTGCGAACCGAGCACGCGGTCGAGCTCGGGATTGTCCAGTCCGTCCAGGATGGCGGCGGTGCCCTTCTCGCCGTGCGGATCGAACAGCTGCACCTTGTCGTCGATCAGGTGATAGACGCCGCGGAACGCCTTGCCCATGCCGATCGGCCAGGTCATCGGCGCGCACTGGATCTTCAGCACGTCCTCGATCTCGTCGAGCAGCTCGATCGGCGAGCGCCCTTCGCGGTCCAGCTTGTTGATGAAGGTCAGGATCGGCGTATCGCGCAGCCGGCAGACGTTCAGCAGCTTGATCGTCTGCGCCTCCACGCCGTTGACCGAGTCGATCACCATCACCGCCGAGTCGACCGCGGTCAGCGTGCGGTAGGTGTCTTCCGAGAAGTCCTCGTGGCCCGGGGTGTCGAGCAGGTTGACGATGTGCTCGCGGTACGGGAACTGCATCACCGACGAGGTCACCGAGATGCCGCGCTGCTTTTCCAGCTCCATCCAGTCGGAGGTGGCGTGGCGGTCGGCCTTGCGCGCCCGCACCTCGCCGGCGACCTGGATCGCGCCGCCGAACCACAGCAGCTTTTCCGTCAGCGTGGTCTTGCCGGCGTCGGGGTGGGAAATGATGGCAAAGGTGCGACGACGCGCAATTTCGGATACGAGCGAGCTCACGGTAGGACGTTCGGATGGCAGGCGATTGGATCGGGACCCGGAGGGCGCGGCAGAGGCGATGGCGAAGCCGATCGCGCCGCGCCTGGTGTGTCGCGTTCCGCGGCGGCCGGCTTGGGATCGGCTGTCGCGGCGGAGCGCCCGAGGGAATGGGCCGCTATTCTACCGGTTCCCGGCGCCGACCGGTGCCGGCGCCTCGCCGCGGCGCTGCCGCTCCCGCAGGCTGCCGAATTGCAGCGCGTACTGGTGGGTCAGTTCGGCGCCGAAGAAGAAGATCTGGGCCGAGTAGTACACCCACAGCATCAGCGCCACCACCGAGCCGGCCGCCCCATACGAGGACGCCACCGCGCTGTTGCCCAGGTAGATGCCGATCAGGCGCTTGCCGACCGAGAACAGCACCGCGGTGATCACCGCGCCCATCGTCACGTCCCGCCAGGTCACGCGCACGCGCGGCAGCATCTTGAACACCACCGCGAACAGCGCGGTGACCACGGCGAACGAGAAGCCGTTGGAGATGGTGGTCGCGACCGGGGCCAGCCACGACTCGAACCACATGCCGTCCCAGAAGCGCTGCACCACCGCGATCGCGGCATTGACCACGAGCGACACGAGCAGCATGAAGGCCAGCACCAGCACCAGGCTGAACGACAGCAGCCGCGTGCGCACCAGCGAACGCCAGCCGCTGGCCGGCGTCGCATCGGCCTCCCAGATATCGTCCAGGCTCGCCTTGAGCTCGGCGAAGGCGCTGGTCGCGCCGACGATCAGGATGCCGGTGGCGATCAGCGCCGCCACGCCGCTGCCGCCGGCGCGGTGCGTGGCGGCCAGGATTTCCTGGATCGCCGTCGCGCCCTGCGTGCCGAGCAGGCCCTCGAGCTGCTCGAAGATCTCGCCGCGGGCCGCTTCGGCGCCGAAGAACAGCCCCGCGATCGAGATCACCAGCACCAGGATCGGCGCCAGCGAGAACAGCATGTAGAACGACAGCGCGGCGCCCTTGCTGGCCGCGCGGTGCGCGAACCAGGCCTGCACGGCGCCCGTCACCACCATCGCGGTGCGGCGCAGGGTATGGCGGTCGGGCAGCATGCGGGCCAGGCCGTGCCAGCGGCCGTTGCGGTGCTCGGGGTCGGGTTGGTACATCGGCAAGGAGGCGCTCCCTGGCTTGGTCGGTGGGCTGAGGTCCGGAGGGGCTGGGGGTCGTGCCGCCGCCGGGCGCGGCCGGCGGGGCAGTGTTCAGGATACCGCGCCTGGCGGCTGTGCCCAAGCCGCGTTCGGGGCAAGGGCTCGCGCAGGCGGGCGCGAGCGGGCGCGAGAGCCGGTGCAAGAGTCGTTGCAAGAGCCGGTGCAAGAGCCGGTGCAGGGGCGGGTGCAAGGGCGGGTGCAAGGGCTGGCGCGAGCGTCAGTACAAGAGGTTGCGCGAGGCCTGTGAAAGAGCGGGCGCAAGGGCCGGCCGCGACCAACTGCTAGAGTAAAAGCAGGCGGCGCGCCATTCCGCCGCCGCGTCTTTCGTCTCTTCTCTCTCCTTCAGGAGGTACCGTGATCCGTTTTCCGATCGCATCCTTCCCCGCCCTCCGGCTCGGCACACTCGCGCTGGGCCTCGCCGCCATCCTGGCGATCGCCGGCTGCGACCGCAGCCAGCCCGGCCCGAAACCGATTTCGGGCGACACGCCCGCCGCCGACACCGCGCCTTCGGCCAACCCGCCGGCTCGCAAGGAATGACGCCGAGGCGCGGCCTCGGTTTCGGCCTCGGTTTCGGCCTCGGTTTCGGCCTCGGTTTGGGCCGCGATTTGGCCGCGGTTTCGCTGCGGTTTGGCCCCGTCTGGGGCCGACGTTGGGGGGCCGCCGATGCTCGTCGCAGGCCGATGCGTACCCGTTTCTGCGGACGTTCGTGTGCGGGTTCACGAGTGTTATGGACGCGTCGGGTGCCGCCGTCGCGCTTTTCGCCCGTCTGCACGCGTCCGGCACCCGTGCGTTAAGCCGGTGTAACCGCGCCGCCCTTGGCTGCGCGGCGCGGGCCAGGCAGGGGACTTCGGCCGTATCGGCGAGCCCGTCGCGCCGTTCCCTGCCCTGACTTCATCCGGAATTCCTCCTTTGGACGGATGCCGGCGCCCGTGCCGTTGTGCCGGCGCGCCGTTGGCCACCGTCCCGGCGTCGACGGCATGGCCGGGAGGGAAACACCGTGCGCGCAGCCGCCGCCACCCCGGTTTCAGGGCCGCAACAGAATCGGACCGGTCCGTCCAGGGCGATCCGTCGCGCGCGCGGCCAATCGCCGCAAACCCAACGGGGACAACGGCGGGCGCATCTTGGCACGCTTGTCGCAACAGGCCGTGGAGAGCCAGGACCCACGCTTCAGCCACGGGAGAGCGCCCCACCATGCGTCACCCTCCAGCACGCATGACGGCACGACGCCGCGCCCAGCGTCCGGCGCGCGCCGCGCCGTCGGTATTGCAACTGCTGTCGCCCCCGCTATTGGCTGCGCCGCGGTTGCCGCATCGGGCGACATCGTCGTTCTGCACGGAGTCCAACCGCGTCCTGCCGATCGCGGCCTTCCGCAGCCGGACACGGCGATAGCCGCCCTTCCGTGGATCGTCGGCGGCCACGGGCCGCCCACAGGTCGGCCTGTCCACGCGCCGCGGCGCGCCGGCTGGCCATCCGGCATCCGATCAGGGAGGAGACACAATGAAAACCAGGCTTTGCGCATTCGCTGCGTTGGCCGCGTTCTGTACCAGCGCCGCGGCCGGCAGCTTCAGCCATCTGGACCGGTCCGACGATGCCGAGATCCACAGCCATACGGCATGGAGCAACGATATCTACGTCAAGGGCTTCGGCTTGTCGCTGGGCCTGCTCGGCGCCGGCGCGCAGGACGACGAGGCGCCCGGCCAGCAGTCCGCGGTGGACGACGACGGCAAGACACGGCAGGTGGCCCGCCTGCCGATCGATCTGCTGGCGGCATCGGCCGATTCGGTCGGCTACGGTGGCGGCCTGGCATCGGGCTGCTGGAAGCCGGCCTCGTCATTGGCGCCGCGGCGCTGAGCGGCAAGCGCGATGAAAAAGGGGCCGACGAATCGTCGGCCCCGCTGATTGCCGCTGTCTCGGCGGTCCGCTACTCGGCGTGGCTCGACTGGCCTTCGACGCGGATATTGTGCTTGTGCATCAGCCGGTAGAGCGTGACACGCGACACGTTGAGCTCGCGCGCGGCGGGCACCACGTGGAAGCCGTGGCTCGCCATCACCGAGCGGATGGCCTCGCGCTCGGCCTCTTCGCGGATCGCGTCGAGGGTCTTGCGCGGCGCGTCGCTGTTGCCGTGCAACTGCAGGTCCTCGGCGGTGATCTTGCGATTGTCGGTCATCACGATCGCGCGGCGCACCCGGTTGATCAGTTCGCGCACATTGCCGGGCCAGCCGTACTGCATCATCGCCTGCGTCGCGCACGGCGAGAAACCGCGAATGCGCCGATGGGCCTCGTGGCCGTGCTCGGCGAGCACCGCGTTGGCCAGCAGCAGGATGTCCTCGCCGCGCTCGCGCAGCGGCGGGATCGACAGCGTCAGCACGCACAGCCGGTGGAACAGATCGGAACGGAAGCGCCCCTCGGCCTGCGCCGCGACCAGGTCCACGTGCGTCGCCGAGATGATGCGCAGGTCCAGCGGTATCGACTGATGGCCGCCCAGGCGCGTGATCATGCCCTGCTGCAGGAAGCGCAGCAGCGCGACCTGGCTCTCCAGCGGCAGATCGCCGATCTCGTCCAGAAACAGCGTGCCGCCCTGCGCCTGCTCGATCCAGCCGATCTTGCGCTGGTTGGCGCCGGTGAAGGCGCCCTTCTCGTAGCCGAACAGTTCGGACTGCACCAGGTGCGGCGGAATCGCGCCGCAGTTGATCGCGACGAAGGGCCCCTTGCGCCGGTTCGACGCTTCGTGGATCGCCTGCGTGGCCAGTTCCTTGCCGGTGCCGGACTCGCCCGAGATGAACACCGGGGCGTCGTTGTGCGCGACCTTGGCCAGCGAGCGGAACATCCCCCGCATCGGCGCGCATTCGCCGATCATCTTGCCCTGCACCGCCGTATCCGGCCCGCGGGCGGCGTGCAGCGCGGCCATGCCATGCGCGTGCTTGAGCGTGTAGGCCAGTTCGCTGTAGGAGAACGGCACGCGCACATAGTCGACGCAATAGTCGCGGATCAGGCGCCGCACCCGCTCGTCCTCGAGCCGCTGCGGCGAGGTGATCGCGACCCACATCACGTGCAGGCATTGCAGGCTCTGCTCGAGCAGCGCGATCTCGGCATCGGTGTATTCGGTCTCCAGGTCGAGCACGCCAGCCATCGGCGCGCTGCTGCGAACGACCCGTGGCAGGTCGCGCAACTGGTGATGGTGGCGGATCTCCCAGCCGGGTCCGAACTGGCTCGCGTCGATGCCGAAGTTCTGCTGTCGTGATACCACCAGGACCTGCGCGGCCCGCGATGTCGGCTTGTTGAGTCGGTCCATCCCGTTCTCCCGCGCGTTTGGCGTGGCCGCATGCCGCACGGTCTCGCTGCGCCGGCTGGCGGACGGGATCGGGCTGCGGTCCAGTTGTATGCGGTGCGGCTGGGCCCCCAGGTGGGCGGCCGCCATTACACGCTCGAAACGCTGTGGGGAGGGAGATCGAACATCGCGGTCGGCGTCGTGCCGCTGCGCAGCTGTTCACGAATGGTGCGGCGCATGCTGTCCCGCTCGCGCATCAGGCGATCGCTCGGGGCATGCAGGGTCTGGCCGGAATAGCGGTGATAGAGGGCCTGATAGGTCAGCACGTTGACGATCCATTCCTCGCGCTGGGCGCGCAGGCGGGCGATGTCGGCTTCGAGCTGGCGGTGGCGTTGCAACAGGCCTTCGATGGCCTGCCGGACGTTCGATGGCACGCTGTCGTCGGCCGCGAGCACGGCGGCCACGGCATCGGCGATGGATTCGTCGCGATGCTCGCGATGGGACTGGCTGGGAGCGTGTTCGGGTTTGGCGCCGGCGACATTGGCCAGATGGCTCCAGGCGCGGGTAATCGAAGGCGTGGCGGATCGAGTCGGCTCGAGAACGGGCCGATGGACTTCTCCTGCGGTCATGATTCTTCCCCGTTGAACAACATCCCCCGGCACTACACGTTCGCGATTACCACTTGTTCCGCTTATTGTTTCGGCACGCTTTGCGCATGCTCTCGTCGTGGAGGCGAAGCCGCCTGAAGGCGGTCTGTCTGTACGTCCGCTTCACGCGGATCGAATGGGTCTGCGTCGCGCCATGTGCGCACTCCGTTGCCCGGAGTCAACAAGGGGCGCTTCGAAGCGCCCCCGGAATAGCACGCCTCTAGTTCAGTGCATTTGGCTTCGTTTGTCTAGCCCCCACGCGGGGCATGCGCCCAAAATCATCCTTCGGTATGACCGTAACAACGGTGGCCCATCATGGTGCGGGAGGTAAATAAGTACTTACCTTGAACGCAGAAACGGGTACGGTGCCCGCGTTCCGCGCTGCTGCAGCGCACGCAGAAACGGGTACGGTCCGGTGACTTTGCAGCGAAATTTCGAACGTTCGGGGGCACGTCCCGGACGATGGCCATGAAAAAGGGCGGCCGTGGCCGCCCTTGCTGCAAGCGATGCCGCCAGGTCAATGGCCGGGCAGATAGTAGAACTTGAAGACGAAGACGGCGGCGATGATCCACACCATGATCGGCACGTCCTTGGCCCGGCCGGTCAGCAGCTTCAGGCCCGCATAGGTCACAAAGCCGAAGGCGACGCCGTTGGCGACCGAATAGGTGAACGGCATGCCCAGCGCGGTCAGCACCGCCGGCACCACTTCGGTGGCGTCGTTCCAGTCGATGTCGACCAGCTCGCGCAGCATCAGGCAGGAGACGTAGAGCAGCGCCGGCGCGGTGGCGTAAGCCGGCACGGTGCCGGCCAGCGGTGCGATGAACAGGCAGGCCAGGAACAGCACGGCCACCGTCACCGCGGTCAGGCCGGTGCGGCCGCCGGCCTGCACGCCAGAGGCGCTTTCGATGTACGCCGTGGTCGACGAGGTACCGAGGAAGGAGCCGGCCATGATGGCGGTGCTGTCGGCCATCAGCGCCTTGTTCAGCCGATCCATCTTGCCCGCCTTGAGCAGCCCCGCGCGGTTGGCCACGCCCATCAGCGTGCCGGTCGCATCGAACAGCTCGACCAGGAAGAACACCAGCACCACATTGATGATGCCGATCGACAGCGCGGCGGTGATGTCGAGCTTGAACAGGGTCGGATCGATCGACGGCGGGGCGGACACGATGCCGTGGAAGGTGTTGCCACCAAACGCGAAGCTCAGCAGCGTGGTCAGCAGGATGCCGATCAGGATCGCGCCCTTCACCTTGAGGCGGTCCAGTGCGACGATCGCCAGGAAGCCGACGATGGCCAGCACCGCCGAGGGCTGATGCAGATCGCCGAGCGTGACCAGCGTGGCGGGGCTGGCGGTGACGATGCCGGCGTTCTTCAGCGCGACGATGGCCAGAAACAGCCCGATGCCCGCGGTGATCGCCACCCGGATCGAATGCGGGATGCCGTTGACGATCATCTCGCGCACGCGCAGCAGCGTCACCAGCAGGAACAGACAGCCCGAGATGAACACCGCGCCGAGCGCGGCTTCCCACGGCAGGCCCATGCCCTTGACGACGGTGTAGGCGAAATAGGCATTGAGCCCCATGCCCGGCGCCATCGCGATCGGATAGTTGGCGTAGAAGCCCATGATCAGCGTACCGAGCGCCGCGGCCACGCAGGTGGCGACGAACACCGCGTCCTTCGGCATGCCCGCATCGCCCAGGATGGTCGGGTTGACGAAGATGATGTACGCCATCGTCAGGAAGGTCGTGACGCCGGCCAGTATCTCGGTGCGCACGTCGGTCTGGTGCTCGCTCAGCTTGAACAGCCGTTCGAGCGGCGAGCGGCGCGCCGGCGCGGTCATGGCGGGTGTGTCGTTGGGTTCGGAAAGGGGTTCGGGCATCGACATGCTGTGTCTCCTGTATCGTTTTGTCCCGTCTCTCGCAAAAGGCAAGAGCCTCCTTCCGGCGCGTTGGCCAGGGAGGCACACGTAATGTCTTACACTTTTGTATACAGGTGCGCCGATACGGACAAATAGACTGTATGCAAAATGGGTGATGATCGCACGAGGGCACTCGCGTGATCTAGCCTGCAGCAGGGGAACACCGCTCTTGACGTGGGCTCCGATCCCCCGTATAAAGCGCGCTAGATTCAAGCGACGAGGCAACAGCACATTCGTTAGCCACCGTCATGGTACTTCGGTTGTCCATGGTGTCCTTTCCTTGAGTTGCTCTGCCGGAAGCGCCCTGAGCGCCTCCGTTTTTTAATTTTTTTTAGGAAATGCAAGACCATGAAAACCGGTATCGTCAAATGGTTCAACGACGCCAAGGGTTTCGGTTTCATCAAGCCGGACGAAGGCGGTGATGATCTGTTCGCCCACTTCTCGGAAATCCAGGGCTCTGGATTCAAGTCGCTGCAAGAAAACCAGCGCGTTTCGTTCGAAGTGAAGAACGGCCCGAAGGGCCTGCAAGCAGCGAACATCACCCCGCTGTAAGGCCTCGCGCTCCTCGCCTTCGGGCGAGAAGACACTGAAAGCCCCGCCCCGTGCGGGGCTTTTTGTTTTGTGGCGCGGCGAACTTCGTCGGTCCGCCAAGCGCTTGCCGCCGGGCGGCGCCGTCCGGGTTCGACGTCTCTCTTCGGGCCCTTCCCTCGCTCCTTCCCTGGCTCCTTCCCTCGCTCCTTCCCTCGCTCCTTCCCTCGCTCCTTCCCTGGCTCCTTCCCTGGCTCCTTCCCTGGCTCCTTCCCTGGCTCCTTCCCTGGCTCCTTCCCTGGCTCCTTCCCTGGCTCCTTCCCTGGCTCCTTCACTGGCTCCTTCACTGGCTCCTTCACTGGCTCCTTCACTGGCTCCTTCACT
>NZ_JCBAJO010000329.1:0-4063 GCF_059772245.1 Cupriavidus sp. R6-3 | reverse complement strand
ATGGCGGCTTGCGGGGCCAAGCGGGCAGCATTGCCCCGCCGTGCCGATGCCGCAGGCATTACAGTGTCGGCCGAACCCCGTGGAGCCGAGCGGTGCTGGGTGGTGCCGCGCGGTGCCGTGCGATAACGCGCGATGCCGCTACTGCCGCTGCTGCCGCTGCTGCCGGCCCCGCGTCCGCCATCGATCGAACCCGCCACGCGCCCCGCGCGTCGCCACCTTAGGAAAGCCGCCATGAAAACCAAAGCCGCCGTCGCCTGGAAAGCAGGCGCCCCGTTGACCATCGAGGAAGTCGACCTGGCCGGACCGCGCGCCGGCGAGGTGCTGGTCGAGATCAAGGCCACCGGCATCTGCCATACGGACTACTACACGCTGTCGGGCGCGGACCCCGAGGGCATCTTCCCCGCCATCCTCGGCCATGAGGGCGCCGGCATCGTGACGGAGGTCGGCCCGGGCGTGACCTCGCTGAAGCCCGGCGACCACGTGATCCCGCTCTACACGCCCGAATGCCGCCAGTGCAAGTTCTGCCTGTCGCGCAAGACCAACCTGTGCCAGGCGATCCGCGCGACCCAGGGCAAGGGCCTGATGCCGGACGGCACCTCGCGCTTCTCGCTCGACGGCAAGCCGATCTTCCACTACATGGGCACGTCGACCTTCGCCAATCACATCGTGGTGCCGGAGATCGCGCTGGCCAAGATCCGCGACGACGCGCCGTTCGACAAGGTCTGCTATATCGGCTGCGGCGTCACCACCGGCGTCGGCGCGGTGCTGTTCACGGCAAAGGTCGAGGCCGGCGCCAATGTGGTGGTGTTCGGCCTGGGCGGCATCGGCCTGAACGTGATCCAGGGCGCCAAGATGGTCGGCGCCGACAAGATCATCGGCGTCGACATCAACCCGAACCGCGAGGCGCTGGCGCGCCAATTCGGCATGACGCACTTCGTCAATCCGAACGAGGTCGAGAACGTGGTCGACCATATCGTGCAGCTGACCGACGGCGGCGCCGATTACTCGTTCGAATGCATCGGCAATACCAAGGTCATGCGCCAGGCGCTGGAGTGCTGCCACAAGGGCTGGGGCAAGTCGATCATCATCGGCGTGGCCGAGGCCGGCGCCGAGATCTCGACCCGTCCGTTCCAGCTGGTGACCGGCCGCGAGTGGAAGGGCTCGGCCTTCGGCGGCGCGCGCGGCCGCACCGACGTGCCCAAGATCGTCGACTGGTATATGGACGGCAAGCTGAACATCGACGACCTGATCACGCACACGCTGCCGCTGGAGCGGATCAACGAGGGCTTCGACCTGATGAAGCGCGGCGAGTCGATCCGTTCGGTGGTGCTGTACTAAGGCCGGAGGCGCGACGCTCATGCTCGAACTGCTCTCCGAGCACGGCTGCTTCGGCGGCGTGCAGCGCTTCTACCGGCATGCGTCGACCGCGGTCGGCCTGCCGATGCGCTTCTCGGTCTTCCTGCCGCCGGCGGCGCTGGCCGGCGTCGGCACGCCGCGTCCGGCGCTGTTCTACCTGGCCGGCCTGACCTGCACCGAAGAGACCTTCATGATCAAGGGCGGCGCGCAGCGGCTCGCCGCGCAGCTCGGCCTGATCCTGGTTGCGCCCGATACCAGCCCGCGCGACACCGGCATCCCCGGCGAGGCGGACGAATGGGACTTCGGGGCGGGCGCGGGCTTCTATCTGGACGCGACGCAGGCGCCGTGGAACGCGCACTGGCGCATGGAAAGCTATGTCGCCGGCGAGCTCTACGATCTGGTGGTCGGCGAACTCGGCGCCGACCCGCGGCGCATCGGCATCTTCGGCCATTCGATGGGCGGCCACGGCGCGCTGGTGCTGGCGCAGCGCCATCGCGAGCGCTTCCGCTCGGTGTCGGCGTTCGCGCCGATCGCCGCGCCGTCGCAATGTCCCTGGGGCGAGAAGGCGTTCAGCCGCTATCTCGGCGACGATCGCGCGCAATGGCTGCAGTACGATGCCAGCGCGCTGATGCAGGCGCAGCCCACCGCGCCCTTCCCCGGCGGCATCCTGATCGATCAGGGGCTGGCCGACAAATTCCTCGCCGACCAGCTGCATCCCGAGGCCTTCGAGGCGGCCTGCGCCGCGGTGGGCCAGCCGCTGACGCTGCGGCGGCATCAGGGCTACGACCACGGCTACTACTTCATCTCCACGTGGATGGAGGACCATCTGCGCCATCACGCGGCGCAATTACAGGACGGCTGACCGGGCGGTGGAAGGCGCTTCGGCGTTTCGGTGCTTGAGCGCTGCGGTGCTTGGGCGCTGCGGTGCTTGAGCGCTTCGGTACTTGAGCGCTTCGGTACTTGAGCGCTTTGGTGCTTGGGTGCTTGGGTGCTTGGGCGCTACGCCGCCGTGCCAAACCGCTGGCGATAGTCGCGCGGCGTGATGCCCAGATGGCGCAGGAAGGCGCGCCGCAGCGCTTCGTCGGAACCGAAGCCGCTGCGCGCGGCCACCGCCTTCAGCGGCAGCTCGCCCTGCTCCAGCAGGCGGCGTGCCGCTTCGAGCCGCGCCGATTCGATGAAGGCGGTCGGGCTCGCCCCGGTCTCGCGCGCGAACACACGGCGGAAATTGCGCTCGCTCATCGCGGCCCGCGCCGCCATCTCGCTCATCGTGAACGCGCGGGTCAGGTCGCGCAGGATCCAGTCCTGGACCTCGCGCACGCCGGCGTGGCCGGTGGTCTGGCTGGCCAGATGCACGCTGAATTGCGACTGGCCGCCCGGACGCTTCAGGAAGACCACCAGCTCGCGCGCCAGATCGAGCGCGATCTCGCGTCCGAGGTCCTCTTCGACGATGGCCAGCGCCAGGTCGATGCCGGCCGTGACGCCGGCCGAGGTCCACAGCCGGCCCTGGCGCACGAAGATCGCATCGGGATCGACCGCCACCGCGGGATAGCGCTGCCGCAGCAGCGGCGCCACGCTCCAGTGCGTGGTCGCGCGCTTGCCGTCGAGCAGACCGGCGGCGGCCAGGAAGAACGATCCCGAACACAGCGCCACCAGCCGGCCGATGCGCGGGGCCACCGCGCGCGCCCACGGGACGATCTCCCCCGCTTCCTGCAACGCCCCTTCGATATCGCGCGCGCCGACGATCACCGCGGTGTCGGGCAGCAGCACCGTGTCGAGCCGCGCGGTGGCCTCCAGCGTCATCAGCGTGTCCGAACGCACCGGGCCCACACGCGTCGAGACGATGCGCGTCCGATAGGCCGGCGGCTGGCCGCGCCGGGCCAGCTGCAGGTTGGCATAGTCGAACACCGTCATCGGTCCGACCGCCTCCATGGCCTTGAAGCCGGGATAGACGACGAGATCGATCTGATGGGGTGCGGGGGACGGCTGGGACATGAAGCGGGAACGGCGGGCAGCCCGCGGAAACGAACCGCAGGAGGGACCGCGATCTTTGGAAAACGAGCGAAGGCGACAGTGTAAACTACGCCCCGTTGCCGCCCGTGCGGGGAGCCCGGCCGCATCCGCTTGCTATCATGGACTGCAGACCGTTGCGCCACCGATCCCCCGATCACCCCTGATCACTTCGCTGCGAGCCGCCCGTGCCCCATGAAGTCAGCCTGATCACCACCATCGCCGCCGGCCTCGGTCTGGCGCTCGTCTTCGGCTTCATCTGCGCCCGTCTCGGCGCGCCGGCGCTGGTCGGCTATCTGCTGGCCGGCATCGTGATCGGCCCGGCCACGCCGGGCTTCGTCGCCGACATGGCGCTCGCCGGCCAACTCGCGGAAATCGGCGTGATGCTGCTGATGTTCGGCGTCGGCCTGCACTTCTCGCTGGAAGACCTGCTGTCGGTGCGCGGCATCGCGCTGCCGGGTGCGATCGTGCAGATCGCCTTCGCCACCGCGCTCGGGGCCGGCGTGACGCGGCTATGGGGCTGGCCGCTGGCCGACGCGCTGGTGTTCGGCCTGTGCCTGTCCGTCGCCAGCACCGTGGTGCTGCTGCGCGCGCTGGAGCAGCGCGGCACGCTCGATTCCGTCAACGGCCGGATCGCGGTCGGCTGGCTGGTGGTCGAGGATCTGGTGATGGTGCTGGTGCTGGTGATGCTGCCCGCGCT
>NZ_JCBAJO010000328.1:0-4072 GCF_059772245.1 Cupriavidus sp. R6-3 | reverse complement strand
GGCGCATCGGCGCATCGGCGCATCGGCGCATCGGCGCATCGGCGCATCGGCGCATCGGCGCAGCGGCGCATCAGCTACTGCCAACCGCGGCCAATAAAGCCTCAACAGGAACCCACCTCTCATTCCGGCGCGTCCGGCGCCGGCCGCCAGTAGCGCCGCGCCTGCTGCCGGAACGACGCGATCGCGATGCCGCCGCGATCCGCGACGACTTCTACCGCGCCCGTGCGATCGCTGCGATAGCGCGCAATCCCGCGGCGCCCATAGCGCGCCCATACCTGTGCATGCGGATGCCGGTAGCGGTTGCGATAGCCGAGCTGGAACACCGCGGCGGTGGGCTGCACCGCATCGAGCCATTCGTCGCTGGACGAGGTGCGGCTGCCATGGTGCGGCACCAGCAGCAGGTCGGCACGCAGCGCATCGGGCGGCAGGCGCGCCACCATCGCCCGTTCGGCGGCGCGATCGATATCGCCGGTCAGCAGCATCGTGGCGTACGGGCTCGAGATCCGCAGCACGCAGCTGCGCGCATTGCTGCCGATCGTGGCGTCGTCGCCCTGTCCCGGCAGCGGATGCAGCAGCTCGAAGCGCACGCCGTCCCATTGCCAGGCGATACCCGCCGCACACACCTCGCTGACATCCGGGCCGACACCGGCCGGCAAGCGCCATAGCGGATGGCCGCGCGGCAACGCCGCCCACATGCGCCGGACCGGCAGCGCCGCCATCACGTCGCGTGCGCCGCCGGCATGGTCGGCGTCCTCGTGGCTGATCACCAGCGCATCGAGCGAATGGATGCCGACCGCGCGCAGGAACGGCACCACCACGCGTTCGCCGGCGCTGGGCCGCGCCGCGTCAGCCGGGCCGTTGACCGAACCTCTGTCCGAACGTCTGTCCGAACCTCTGTCCCAACCTCTGTCCGAACCTCTGTCCGAACCTCTGTCCGAACCTCTGGCCGAACCGCTGGCCGAACCGTTGGTCGGGCCATAGGCCGGCCCGGTGTCGTACAGCAGCCGGTGGCTGCGGGTTTCGATCAGCACCGCCGCGCCCTGCCCGACATCGAGTGCCGTGGCGCGGAACGCCGCGGCGGGCAGCGGTGCACGGCCGCTCGACAGCATCGGAATCAGCAGCACCAGGCCATGCACGCGCCAGCCCCAGCCAAAGGCGCGCGGGGCGAGCAGCACCGCCGTGCCAAGCAGCGCGAAGGCGAGCTCGATGGTATCGGGCCGTGCCGCCTGCCAGACGGCCCAGTTCGGCGCCGATAGCCGGACCAGCACGGCCCCCAGCCATGCCATCGCCTGATGCGCCACCGTCAGCAGCAGCGTGGCCGCCATCGCGATGGCGCCGCCGAGCGGCCAGTCCGCGGGCCACGCCGCCAGCAGCGCCGCGCTCAGGGCCAGCGGCGTCACCAGCAGGCTGACGACCGGAATCGCCAGCGCATTGGCCAGCGGCGACACCACCGACACCTGCTGGAACAACAGCAGCGTCGGCGGCAGCAGTCCGACGGTCACGGCCCATTGCGTGCGCACGCCTTCCGCCAGATGCCGGCGCAGGCCATGCCAGCGCGCCTGCCAGAGCGAAGGCGGTGGCGGCCCGGGCCCGGCTGCAGCGACGGTGCGCTGCGACGCCGCCAGAAAGATCGCCGCCACCGCGCCGAACGACAGCCAGAACCCCGCCGCCCGCACCGCCCAGGGATCGAGCGCGAGTGCCACCGCGGCAGCCCAGGCCAGCACCAGCGAGGCCGGCGGCCGACGCTGCCACCACAGCGCCAGGGCGGCCACGGCGACCATCGCCACGGTGCGCTGCGCCGGGACTTCCATGCCGGACAGCAACCCATAGGCCAGGGCCGACACCACCGCCACCACCGCCGCCGCACGTTGCGCCGGACAGCGCAACGGCAGCGGCCTGCGCATCCATCTGGCCAGGCCGAACGAGCGTCGCCAAAGCGCACGGGCCAGCGCGGCGGCCAGGCCGGAAATCATCGTGATGTGCAGTCCCGAAATGCTGACCAGATGGCCGATGCCGGTGCGCGTGAACCAGCGCCACTGCTCGGCGGCAATATTGCTTTGGTCGCCGATCGCCAGCGCCACCAGCACGCCGGCGAACGGCGCATCAGCCGGCATCGCCGCCAGCATTCGCGCCCGCATCCGCGCGCGCCAGCGTGAAATGCGCCAGGCGGGCCGCAGCGCCACCGGCGATGCCGGGCCGGCCGCCAGCACGTAGCCGGTCGCGCCGATGCCCCGCTGCAGCAACCAGTATTCGTAGCCGAAGCCATGCGGATTGGCGAGGCCGTGCGGCCGCTTCAGCCGCACGGTCAGCGCCAGCCGCGTGCCGGGCAGCAGAGCGGGCGGCGCCTGTTGCCAGCCGAGGGACAGCAGCGCCGGCAAGCCCGCCGGCCGCTTGCCGTCGACGCTCAGGTTGAACCGCAGGCCCTCGCCGTTGCCGGTCGGCAAGCTGGACACCACGCCGGTCAGCGACAGCGTCACGCCTTCGAGCTCGGCGGCGAGCCGTTCGGCCAGCCGGCGCTCGGCGCGCCACGCCGCCCATGCCGCGCCAACGATCAGCGCCGCGAGCACGGTCACCAGTACGGTCGCCAGCCAGCGGGCATGGAAGACAAGGGAGGAAGAACGCGGGCGCGCCGGCACCGTTCGGCGGTGTCGTCCGGCAAGCGGCGACAGCACGAGCACCACGCCAAACGAAGCCAGCCCCGCGGTCATGCTGGTGCCCGCGGAGGGCAGCGCCGGCAGCTGCTGCACCAGCCAGCAACCCGCCACGAAGGCGCACAGGGTCAGGCGCATCGCGGCGCCGGCAACGCAGGAACTACAGGAACAGCAGGGACAGCAACGAACGCCGGGCCCGATACGCCCGCAGCATGTCCATCTGCCGCCGGGCAAATCGTAGAAACCGCAGAAAGCCTAAGGTCCGCAAGTACCGCAGACATGCCCGCCCTCGCTCGAGGATCACGATGCCTGCGTTTATACCGCCGGGCGGCGGCGCGAAACGTGTCAGTCCGTCACGGCGGAGGACGGCGCCATCGTCGCGGCAAAGGCGGCCAGCCGGGGCAGCGCCTCGACCGCATTGCGCCAGGTCGCCTGGGCCAGGGTTGGGGCATCGATGCCGCGCAGTTCGGTCAGCACCCGCGCGACGCCCGCGACCTCGGCCGGTGTGTTGCGCACCTTGCGCTGTTCGCCGAACTGGTCGTCGGTCAGCCATGACGGCGCGATATCGGGCGCATCGGTTTCCAGCACCAGCGCGTCCAGCGGCAACTCCACCGCCAGCCGCCGGATCTGCCGCGCGCGGCTGAAGGTCACGTTGCCGCCGAAGCCGAGCTTGAAGCCCTGCTCGACGAAGCGCTGCGCCTGCTGCGCGCTGCCGTTGAAGGCGTGCGCGATCCCGCGCCGCACGCCGACGCGCCGCAGTTGCGCGGCGACCTGGTCCTGCGACTTGCGGACATGCAGCAGCACCGGCAGATCGAACTCGCGCGCGATCTTCAGCTGCTCGACGTAGAGCCAGGTCTGGTGCTGCGCATCGAGCCCCGGCACGAAGAAGTCCAGGCCGATCTCGCCGATGCCGACGAAGCGGGGATCGGGCAGCGCGGCCTCTACCTCGCGCCGCAGCGCGTCGAGGTCGGGCTGCCCCGCTCCGGGGGTGCACAGCGGATGGATGCCGAACGCGTAGACGCAGGCCGGATGGCGATGCGCCAGCGCGCGCACGGCGGCGAAGTTCGACACCGCCACCGCGGGCAGCACGATGCCGGCGACGCCGGCCGCGGCCGCGGCCGCCACCACCGCGTCGCGGTCGTCATCGAACTCGGCCGCGTCGAGGTGGCAATGGGTGTCGATCCACATCGGGGCAAGCTCCGGCGCGCCGCGGCTCAGCGTTCGCGATGCAGATGGCCGTCGCGCAGCCGCAGCACGCGGTCGCAGCGGTTCGCCAGATCGAGATCGTGCGTGACGATCACGAAGCTGGTGCCCAGCGTGCGCGACAGCTCCAGCATCAGGTCGTAGACGCCGCCGGCGGTGTGGTCGTCGAGGTTGCCGGTCGGCTCGTCGGCCAGCACGCACGCCGGCTGCCCCACCAG
>NZ_JCBAJO010000327.1:0-4088 GCF_059772245.1 Cupriavidus sp. R6-3 | reverse complement strand
TCGGCCAGCGCGACGCGCAGCAGTTCCCCGGCACCATGGACTATCGTCCGGACCGGCGCACGCTCGGCATCGCGGGCGGCCTGGTGGTCTGGGTCAAGCGCGGCTGAAATGCCAGGCGCGGGCGTGGCGGCGCGCCGGCCGGCGCCGCAATTGTATGGCGCGTGGCGCGCCGCGCGCCGTCCGGTGTCGTCCGGTGTCGTCCGGTGTGTGGCTTGTGGCTTGTGGCTTGTGACCGATGGCCTGGGGCTTGCGGCGAGCAGCGTGTAGCGTGCGGCGTGTTGTGTGGCCGGCCTACTTGACCTGCGCGCACATGCCGCTGGCCGGGTCGAACATCACCGGCCACGCTTCTTCGTAGATTCCCGGCGTGCAGCGCTTCTGGCAATTGGCATGGGCCAGCGTGACGCGCCGCGGGTCCTGCCACACCATCAGCTTGCAGCCGCTGTCGTCGCGCGCCACCAGTTCGATATGCGGGGCCTTCTGGACCTGCCTGAATTCGCTCAGATCGAAGGCGCAGGAGCCGCGTCGCCGGGGCACCCACAGCTTCCAGTTCAACGCCTGGACCTCGTTCGCGGCGACGCGCACGCGCGCCTCTTCCCGAAAGCCGTCGTCCTCGGTGCGGCTGCAATAGCCGGCGAGCTCGATCACGCGCGAGGGAATCGGTGGAGGAGGGGCGGGCGTGACCTGCCGTTCGGGCGCGGCCGGCGGCAACGAGGGCGCGCGTTTGGCCAGTTCCTGCACGGGCGTGCAGCCCGGCAAGGCCAGCAGTCCCGCGAGCAGTGCCGCCGGTAGTGCCAGCGGTAGCCTCGCCGTCAGTCGCGCCGGTATTCCTGCCGCCAGTCCCGCCGCCAGTCGCGCCGGTATTCCTGCCCGTATTCCTGCCGGTAGTCCGGCAAGCAGCGGGCCTGCCCATGGCGCGATCCGCCGCGCCGACGGCCCTTGGGCCATTGCGTCATTCCAGCGTGTCATCGTCCGCTCCCGCCGCCGCGCCAGGCGCGCGCCATCCTCCTAATCGTTATAGAAGATTGGTGCGGGGATGGCATGCGGTCTGACCCTGAGGGCGCGTTCCGGGCGGAACGCGGGCGGGCCGCGCCGACATCGACGCCGACATCGACGCCTACATCAGGATGATGTCGTACTGCTCCTGGTGGAAGGTCGATTCGACCTGCAGCGAAATCGGCTTGCCGATGAAGTCGCCGAGCATCGCCATATGCTGGCTTTCCTCCTCGAGGAAGAGGTCGATCACTTCCTGCGAGGCCAGGATGCGGAACTCGCGCGGATTGAACTGGCGCGACTCGCGCATGATCTCGCGCAGGATTTCGTAGCACACCGTGCGCGGCGTCTTGACCTGGCCCTTGCCCTGGCAGACGGGGCACTGCTCGCACAGCACGTGCGCCAGCGATTCGCGCGTGCGCTTGCGCGTCATCTCGACCAGGCCCAGCTGCGAGAAGCCGTTGACGGTGATGCGGGTGCGGTCGCGCGACAGCGCGCGCTTCAGTTCCGACAGCACCGCGTCGCGGTGCTCGGCGTTCTCCATGTCGATGAAGTCGATGATGATGATGCCGCCGAGATTGCGCAGGCGCAGCTGGCGCGCGATCGTGTGCGCCGCCTCCAGGTTGGTCTTGAAGATCGTGTCGTCGAAATTGCGCGCGCCGACATAGCCGCCGGTGTTGACATCGATCGTCGTCATCGCCTCGGTCTGGTCGATCATCAGATACCCGCCCGACTTCAGGTCGACGCGCCGCGACAGCGCACGCTCGATTTCCGCGTCGATATTGAACAGGTCGAAGATCGGCCGCTCGCCGGTGTAGTGCGACAGCCGCGGCAGCACCGCCGGCGTGTATTCCTGCGCGAACTCGACCAGCTTCTGGTAGTTCTCGCGCGAATCGACCTGGATCACGCCGGTGGCGTCATTGACGAAATCGCGCAGCACGCGCTGGGCCAGGCTCAGGTCCTGGTACAGCAGGCTCGGCGCCGGCAGCGTGGTCGCATTGAGCCGGATCGCGCCCCAGATCTTGCGCAGGTAGGCGATGTCGTTGCCCAGCTCCTCGTCGGTCGCCTCCTCGGCGATGGTCCGGACGATGAAGCCGCCGCGCTCTTCCTCCGGCACCAGCCCCTGCACGCGCGCGCGCAGCGCCTCGCGATCGACTTCGCCCTCGATCCGCTGCGAGATGCCGATATGGGGGTCCTGCGGCAGATAGACCAGCGTGCGGCCGGCGATGCTGACCTGGGTCGACAGCCGCGCGCCCTTGGTGCCGATCGGGTCCTTGATCACCTGCACCATCAGCGCCTGGCCCTCGAACAGCGTCTTTTCGATCGCCAGCTGCGTGCTGCCGTTGCGGTCCGGCTCGCGCCGGTGCCAGATATCGGCGACGTGCAGGAACGCGGCCCGCTCGAGCCCGATGTCGATGAAGGCCGATTGCATGCCGGGCAGCACGCGCACCACCTTGCCCAGATAGATATTGCCGACCAGTCCGCGCGTCAGCGTGCGCTCGACATGAAGCTCCTGCACCGCGGCCTGCTGCACGATGGCCACGCGTGTTTCCTGCGGGGTGATATTGACGAGGATGTCTTCGGTCATGTTTTGTGCGATCCGTCGCCGGCTGGCTGGCTCCGTCGACGGTTGTCCGTCGCGGCGGAGCAGGTTGGTCCCCTGGATGCCGGGCGGCGCGGTCGGCGGGGGACCGGCGCCATGTTCGGCTTGCCCGGCGTTGTGGCGTCGTGGCGTTGCGGCGTTCCGGCGCCGCGCCTCAGAAGCGCAGGCCGGCCTGTCGCAACAGCGCTGCCGTCTCGAACAGGGGCAGGCCCATGATACCCGAATAGCTTCCCGCGATCCGCTGCACGAACTCGGCGGCGCGGCCCTGGATGCCATACGCGCCGGCCTTGCCGAGCGGTTCGCCGCTGGCCACGTAGCGCGCGATCTCGTCCTCGCGCATCGCGCGAAAGCTGACCTCGGAGATCGACAGCGCATGGTGCGCGCCGAGGGTCGAGACCACGGTCACCGCGGTCAGTACCCGATGCGTGGTGCCGGACAGCGCCGCCAGCATCGCCGCGGCGTCGTCGGCATGCTCGGGCTTGCCGAGGATGCGGCCGTCCAGGCAGACCGTGGTGTCGGAGGTCAGGATCGGCGCGTCGGGCAGCGCGCGCCGTTCACGGCGGCGCAGCGCGGCCTCGGCCTTCAGCGCGCAGACGCGCTGCACGTAGTCGTCCGGCGTCTCGCCGGGCAGCACCGCTTCGAGCGCCTCGGCGTCTTCGTCGTCGTCGGGCAGCAGCAGCTGGTAGGACACGCCGAGCTGGGTCAGCAGTTCGCGGCGGCGCGGGCTTTGGGAGGCGAGGTAGAGGACGTCGTGGAGCACGGTGGCACGGGCGCGGCGGGCGCGCTCAGGGACAAGGGTGGGACGACGGTCGGGACCGGGCGAGCAGGGATCAGACCCGATGGTAAGGGTGGTTCTGCGTGACGGTCCAGGCGCGGTACAGCTGCTCGGCCAGCAGCACGCGCACCATGCCGTGCGGCAGCGTCAGGCTCGAGAGCCGCAGCAGCGTCTGCGCGCGCGCCTTCAGCGCGGGGTCGAGCCCGTCGGCGCCGCCGATCAGGAAGGCGACGTCGCCGCCTTCGCGCTGCCAGCCGGTCAGCTGCTCGGCCAGCTGCATCGTGGTCAGGTCGCGGCCGCGTTCGTCCAGCGCGACGATGCGGCACTGGCGCGGCAGCGCGGCCTCGATGCGCGCGGCCTCGCGCTGCATCACGGTCGCGGCGTTATTGCTGGCGGTGCGCGCCTCGGGCTTGATCTCGCGCAGCACGATGCGCAGCTCCGGCGGCATGCGCTTGGCATACTCGGCGAAGCCCGCTTCGATCCAGGCCGGCATCCTGTGCCCGACCGCGACGATCAGCAACTGCACGGCGACGCGCTGCTGCGGGATGGGGCCCGGCTCAGGCCGAGCGGGTGGCGCGCTTGCGCGGTGCCG
This sequence comes from Cupriavidus sp. R6-3, assembly GCF_059772245.1. Lineage (NCBI taxonomy): Bacteria > Pseudomonadati > Pseudomonadota > Betaproteobacteria > Burkholderiales > Burkholderiaceae > Cupriavidus > Cupriavidus sp. R6-3. The sequence continues at coordinate 128 of NZ_JCBAJO010000327.1, read as the reverse complement.
CGGTCTTGGCGGCGGTGCTGCGCGTGGCGGTGGTCCTGGCCGCGGTACGGGTGCCGGTGCCGGTGCCGGTTCCCGTCCTGGCCGCCGTCTTGGCAGCGGTCTTCGTAGCAGTCTTGGTGGCGGTCTTG
>NZ_JCBAJO010000326.1:0-4099 GCF_059772245.1 Cupriavidus sp. R6-3 | reverse complement strand
TGGCCGGGGGAGTCGCTGCGGGCGTGACCGCGGCGGCGTCGGTATCGAGATCGAAGGCGGACATGCGAATCATTATAAGTATCAGCAACGCCGGACCGGCGGTTGATAGAATGCCCCAGCCGTGCCGCCTGCGGCACCCCCACCCAGCCGATCGCCCGCATGTCCCTGCTCCATCCCGCCCGATTGCCCGATAGCGACCATGCCGTTGCGGCACGGCGCGGACGGCGGCTGACCGCGATCCATCCGCTGTCCTTCGCGGCCGGCCTGGTGGCCCTGCTGATCGCGGTGCCGATCCTCGTGGTGGCGGCCAGCCTGCTGACGCCCAGCACCGAGACCTGGCATCACCTGGCCGACACCGTGCTGGGCGAATACATCGCCAACACGCTGTGGCTGCTGGCCGGCGTCACCGTCGGCGTGCTGCTGCTGGGCGTGCCGACCGCGTGGCTCGTCTGCACGTACCGCTTTCCCGGCCGCGGCCTGATGGAATGGGCGCTGGTGCTGCCGCTGGCGATGCCGGCCTATGTGATCGCCTACGCCTATACCGACGCGCTGCAGTTCGCCGGGCCGGTGCAGACCTGGCTGCGCGCGCTGACCGGCTGGGGCGCGCGTGACTACTGGTTTCCGGACGTGCGGACCCTGGGCGGCGCCATCGTGCTGTTCTCGCTGGTGCTCTATCCCTACGTCTACCTGACCGCGCGCGCCGCCTTCCTGCAGCAGACGCTGAATACGCTGGAAGCGGCCCGCCTGCTCGGCCATGGGCCCTGGCGCAGCGTGCTGCGCGTGATGCTGCCGCTGGCGCGCCCCGGCATCGCGGCCGGCACCGCGCTGGCGCTGATGGAGACGCTGGCGGACTTCGGCACCGTCGCCTATTTCGCGATTCCGACCTTCTCGACCGGGATCTACCGCGCGTGGTTCTCGCTCGGCGACAAGAGCGCCGCCGCGCAGCTGTCGGCGTGCATGCTGGCCTTCGTGATCGCCATCCTGGTGGCCGAGCGCATCTCGCGCGGGCGGGCCCGCGTACATGGCGGCCAGCGCCGCCTGCCGGCGTATCGGCTGACCCGCTGGCGCGGCGTGGCCGCGCTCGGCGCGTGCGCGCTGCCGGTGCTGCTGGGCTTCCTGGTGCCGGCGCTGATGCTGTTCGAGATGGCGTTCACCGACGGCGACGCGCAGTTCGGCCCGCGCTTTGTCGGGCTGGTGCGCAACAGCTTCGTGCTGGCCAGCGTCACCGCGCTGGCCGCGGTGCTGATCGCGCTGGCGATCGGCTATGCCGGCCGGCTCGGCCGCGGCTGGCCGATGCGGGCACTGCTGCGGCTCTGCGGCATGGGCTATGCGCTGCCGGGCTCGGTGATCGCGGTGGGCGTGCTGGTGCCGGTGGCGCGGCTCGACAATGCGATCGCCGGCTGGGTCGAGCAGTTGACCGGCGTGTCGCCGGGACTGCTGCTGACCGGGGGCATCGCCGCGCTGGTCTACGCCTATCTGGTGCGCTTTCTCGGCGTCGCGCTGCAGACCGTCAATGCCGGGCTGGCCAAGATCACGCCCAGCATGGACACCGCGGCCCGCAGCCTCGGCCACGGGCCGGCCGCGACGCTGCGCCGCGTGCATCTGCCGATGCTGCGCGGCAGCCTGCTGACGGCGGCGCTGATCGTCTTCGTCGACGTGATGAAGGAATTGCCGGCGACGTTCGTGATGCGCCCCTTCAATTTCGACACGCTGGCCGTGCAGGCCTACAACCTCGCCGCCGACGAGCGGCTGGCCGAGGCCGCGACGGCCTCGCTGGTGATCGTGCTGGTCGGGCTGATCCCGGTGATCGTGCTGTCGCGCCAGATCCGCCGCAGCGCGCAGGACTGAGCAACCGCGCGCAGTCCGTTGGGCGCAGTCCGTCGGTAGCGTACCTGCATCGGTGCAGGTGGGCTGACCTCCTCTCGATGCCGAATTAAAGACCGCCGCCATTTCCGCCGATATCCCGTGAATGCCAAGCTGGGCCGCGCAGGCGGCCCGCTTTCCTCGAACACGAAGGGCGGGAGTCGTATGCAAATTCGTTACCGGATGCTGGTCTTCAAGATGTCGCGCCTGGCCAGCCAGAACAAGCTGACCGCAGTGCAGGAGATCGGCTTCGCCACCGAGCTCGCCGAACTGGTGGTCAAGGAAGGCATCGCCGAGCGCGTGGTGCAGGAACTGTTCGACGATGAACATCCGCAACTGCGCCGCATCGCCATCAATGCGATCCGCCGCACCGGCCGCTTCGACGTGCCGGGATTGCAGTCGGCGCTGCTGCGCAGGTTGTCCGATGCCGAGCCGTGGCTGCGCCACGATGCGGTCTGGGTCATGCAGGAAGCAGCGATGGATGGCGGCCTGGTGCGCGCAGGGCTGCGCCGGTTGGCCGGCACCGTGCAATTGCCGCAGGACGCGGTGCGTGCCAAGTCGAACCCCGGGGATGCGCTGTTGCAGGCCCAGGTGCGCGCCCGGCAGGCGCTCGATGCCTTGCTGAAGAAGGATGCGCAGGCCGCGCTGGCGGCGTTGCGGGCCACGCTGGCGACGTTCGCCGCGCTGAATCAGGAGCCGTATGGCAGCGGCACGGTGGGCCAGATGAACCTGGCGCGGCGGGAACTGCAGCGCCGCATGGCCAGGCGGGCGCTGTCGAGCAGCACGCGGCTGACGTTCCGCCGCGTCGAGGGGCCGGACGGCAAGACGGGCTTCGCGGAGAGCGCCAGCACCGCCGGCTCCGTTAAAGGCGGCGGCGCGAACGACGACGCGGCCGGCGGCGATCCGTCGTGAGGACCGGCACCGGCCGCGCCCTTGCGTCGGCGCTTACTTGAAGCCGGCCTTGTCCGCCAGCTTCTGCGCAACCGGCTGATACTTGCCGAGCTCGGCCACGTTGATGCGGTCCGCCTTGAAGCTGCCCAGTGCTTCCAGCGCCGGGTTGGCGACCTTGACGCTCGGCACCACCGGCCATTCGTTGTTGCCGTTGGCGAAGTAGGCCTGAGCCTCGTCGCTGGCCAGGTACTCCAGGAACTTGACCGCCGACTCCTTGTTCGGCGCGTGCTTGAGCATGCCGCCGCCCGAGATGTTCATGTGCACGCCCTGGCTGTCCTGGTTCGGCCAGACCACGCCGAGCTTGTCCGCGACCGCCTTGTCCTCGGGCTTGGTCGACTTCAGCAGGCGCGCGATGTAGTAGGTGTTCGAGATCGCCAGATCGCATTCGCCGGCGGCCACGGCCTTGAGCTGGTCGGTGTCGCCGCCCTTGGGCGTGCGCGCCAGATTGGCCACCACGCCCTGCGCCCAGCGCTCGGTCTTCGCTTCGCCGTCATGCGCGATCAGGCTGGAGATCAGCGACAGGTTGTAGACGTGGCCGCTGGAGCGCGTGCACAGCTTGCCCTTCCACTTCGGGTCGGCCAGGTCCTCGTAGGTCTTGATGTCGCCCGGCTTGACGGTGTCCTTGTTGTAGGCGATCACGCGGGCGCGCGCCGAGAAGCCGAACCATTCGCCGTTGGGATCGCGGAAGTTGGCGGGGATGCGCGACTCGAGCACCTTCGACTTGACCGGCGCGAACACGCCGGCCTGCTGGGCACGCCACAGGCGGCCGATATCGACGGTGATGAAGACGTCGGCGGGGCTGTTGGCGCCCTCGCTCTTGATCCGCTCGAGCAGCGGGTCTTCCTGCCCCTCGATGCGATTGATCTTGATGCCGGTCTGTTTGGTGAAGTTGCTGTACAGCGCCTCGTCGGTCTGGTAGTGCCGGGCCGTATAGAGGTTCAGCACCTTTTCCTGAGAGCCCTGGGCCATCGCGGCCAGGGGAATCGACGCGGCGCTGGCCGCCATGGTGAGAGCTGCCGCCGCGGGCAGCAGACGACGAAACACGTACATGGACTCCTCCGGGCTTTGCGGTTGCGCCGCTGGCCGAATGCCGGCGGGCGAGCGCAAACAATAATGATTCCCGTTTTCGGCGTCAATGTCGGTTTCCCCGCGTGGAACGGCCGCGACAGGGGCGTCCACGGGCGGGAATATCACCAGGCCGGAATGGTCCGCCCCGGCATGCTCACGGCTCAGCCGCTGGCGCGAGATACCAACGCGCCGACCGCATCGGCCGGCAGCGGACCGT
>NZ_JCBAJO010000325.1:0-4102 GCF_059772245.1 Cupriavidus sp. R6-3 | reverse complement strand
CGGCGATATTCCATACATTGAGGTGATCGAACAGGTCGCCGCCGCTGCGCGACTGCGTGCCCGCGCTCGCCGACAGCGTCAGGCTCGGATACAGGTTGGCGGTGGCGACGCCGATATCGGCGCTGGCCCGGTGCAGCAGCGCCTCGGCCGCGCGGATATCGGGACGCCGGCGCGCCAGCGTCGAGGGCAGGCTGACCGGCAAGGTGTCGGGCAGCCGCAGTTCGGCAAGGCGGAATACCGGCACGGCGGTGGCCGGCGCGTTGGAAGCGGCCTGTCCCGCCTCGCTGTCCGCCCCAGGTCCGGCCGCCGGTCCGCCCGTCGGGGCGCTCGCCGCTTTGTTCGACCGCTCGCTCGACGGTTGGCGCGCGCGTTCGCTCGCCGGTCCACTGGTCGAAGCGCTCGCCGCCTTGTGCGCCGGTTCGCCCGCGAGTTCGCTCACCGGCTCCGCCGCCGCTGCCGGCGGCAATCCCAGATAGACCGCCAGCTGATGGCGCGTCGCCGCCAACTGCCGCGTCAGGCCCGGCAGCAGCGCCTCGGTCTGCGCCAGTTCGCCGCGTTGGCGCTCCGCTTCGACCCTCGCGGTCCCGCCGAGCGAGACCCCTTGCTCGACGATCGCCAGCTGCCGCCGCTGCGCGTCGACCAGCGCCTCGGTGTCCTCGATCTGCGCGCGCAGGCTGGCCTCGCGGATGGCGGCGGTGGCGACATTGGCGGCGAGCGACAGCCGCGCGGCCTCGAGCTCGAAGCGCTGGAAATCCACCGCCGCGCGCAGGCCTTCCAGTTCGCGCCGCTGCGCGCCGAACAGGTCCAGCACGTAAGAGACCCGCACCGACGCGCCGTACAGCGTGAAGGGCGGGGGACTGGGGAACGCCGTGATGCCCATCGACTCGATATTGACCTGCTGGCGCGCGGCGTCGAGGCGCGCGTCGATGGCGGGCCACTGCGCGATGCCCGCCGCCGCCGCGTAGTCGTGCTGCGCGCGCTCGAGGCTGGCCTGCGCCTGCGCCAGCGTCGGGCTGTTGGCGAGCGCGGTGCGGATGGCGCCATCGAGCGCGGGGCTGCCGAACAGCGACCACCACTGCGCCGGCACGTCGGCGCCATCGAGCAGACGCTGCGCATCACCGTGCCGCACTGGCGCGGAGGTCGTCGTCGAAGGCGAGGACCCGGCGCCGTAGCGGGTGTCGTCGGGCGCTGGCGGTGCGACGAAGTCCGGGCCGACGGCGCAGCCGGCGAGCAGCGTGGCGGCACCGACGAGCGGCGCCAGCCGTTTGCATCGGAACGCGGACAGGGTCATCGCAATCTCCTTGCTGGCATCGAGGTTTGGCGAACGCATCGGTCGATCGTCACAGCCCGATCAGTCTTCACAGTCGCTTCGGCAGTCGCAGTCGCATCGGCCATCACGGTCGCATCGGCCATCACGGTCGCATCGGCACCACAATCTCACCGCCCTCAATCCAGCGTCCGTCGATAGAAGCGCACCGCGATCGCCATCACCACCGCGGTAAACAGCAGCAACGGCCAGACATTGGGCCAGAGCTCTGCCCAACCGCTGCCCTTGAGCAGGATGCCGCGGATCATCCGGTGGAAATACGTCATCGGCAGCAGGTTGCCGATCGCCTGCGCCCACTGCGGCATGCCCTGGAACGGGAACATGAAGCCCGACAGCAGGATGCCCGGCAGGAAGTAGAAGAAGGTCAGCTGCATCGCCTGCAGCTGGTTCTGCGCCAGCGATGACAGCGTGATGCCGACCGTCAGGTTGGCGGCGATGAACAGCAGCGCGGCCAGATAGACCGCGACCACCGAGCCGACGAAGGGCACGCCGAAGACCCAGCGCGCCGCCAGCAGGATGATGGTGCTCTGGATCAGCCCGATGAAGACATAGGGCACGATCTTGCCGCTCATCACCTCGAGCGGGCGCACCGGCGTGGCGAGCAGGTTCTCCATCGTGCCGCGCTCGCGTTCGCGCGTCATCGCCAGCCCGGTCATCATCACCATCGTCATCGACAGGATCACGCCCATCAGGCCCGGCACGATGTTGTACTGGGTCAGGCCCTCGGGGTTGTAGAGCCGGTGCACCTGCACGTCGAAGGCCGGCTTGCCGCCGGCGAGCGGCGCCAGTGGGCCCTTCAGGTCCTTGTCGGCGACCGCGACCGGCATCTGCGCCAGCGCGGCCAGCGCGGCGCCGGTCGCCGAAGGATCGGTGGCGTCGGCCTCGACCAGCACCGCGGGCCGTTCGCCGCGCAGCAGCCGGCGCGTGAAATCGGGCGGGATGGTGACGACGAACTGCAGCTCGCCGCGCATCAGCGCCTCGCGTCCCGCGGCCTCGTCGGGCAGCGTGCCGACCACGCGGAAATAGCGCGAAGCCTGCATGCTGGCCACGAGCGAGCGCGTGAATTCGCTGTGGTCGGCGGCGATCACGCCGGTGGGCAACTGGCGCGGATCGGTATTGATGGCGAAGCCGAACAGCAGCAGCTGCAGCACCGGCAGCCCGACGATCATGCCGAACGTCACGCGGTCGCGGCGCAGCTGCAGGAATTCCTTCAGCACGATGCTCCACCAGCGCCGCAGCGAGAAGCCGAGGGGCGCTTCGCCGGCGTGCCCGCCGGCTCTCATATCGCCTCCCGCATCTCCTCTCGCATGGCCTCGCGCATCGCGCCTCACGGTCCGGCCCTCCGTGCATGCCCGGCGGCCCGCCGGTCCGCGCGCGCGCTGTTGTCGGCCCGCATGTTGTCGTCCGCCCGGTTCATCATGTGGATGAACACGTCCTCCAGGCTGGTGTCCACCGGTGCGATCCGATGTCCGCCTTCGCCGGCCAGCCGCCGCAGCGTGGCTTCCAGCGCGGCGGCGTCGCGGCCGGTCACGTGCAGCGCGTTGCCGAACACCACGGTCTGCTCGACCGCCGCTTCGTCGGCGAGCTGGCGCGACAGCGCGTTCAGGTCGCCGCCCTCGACCGACCAGGTCGACAGGCCCTGCGCCGCCACCACCTGCTCGGCGGTGCCCTGCGCCAGCAACTTGCCGTAGGCGATATAGGCGAGCTTGTGGCAGCGCTCGGCCTCGTCCATGTAGTGCGTGCTGACCAGCACCGAGATGCCGCGCGCGGCGAGCCGATGCAGTTGCTCCCAGAAATCGCGCCGCGCCTTCGGATCGACGCCGGCGGTGGGCTCGTCGAGCAGCAGCAGCTCCGGTTCGTGCAGCAGGCAGGCGGCCAGCGCCAGCCGCTGCTTCCAGCCGCCCGACAGCGCGCCGGCCAGCTGGCGCGCGCGGCTGGCCAGCCCCAGTCCGTCGAGCGCGCGCTCGACCGCCGCCTTGCGATCGGGCACGCCGTAGACGCGCGCGACGAAGTCGAGATTCTCGCGGATCGACAGGTCTTCCCAGTACGAGAACTTCTGCGTCATATAGCCGACGAGGCGCTTGATCTGCGCGCTGTCGCGCAGGATGTCGAAGCCCAGGCAGGTGCCGTGGCCGGCGTCGGGCGTCAGCAGCCCGCACATCATGCGGATCGACGTGGTCTTGCCGCTGCCGTTGGGGCCGAGGAAGCCGAAGATCTCGCCGCGGCGCACCTGCAGCGTCAGGCCGTCGACCACCTGCTTGTCGCCGAAGCGCTTGCCCAGGTCGTGCACGTCGATCGCCAGTTCGGGGGCATCGCGCTCCATCGTCGGGGTGTCGGCTGGCGCGCTGCCGTTCATGACCGCGCTCCACTTGCGGGGGCCGTTGGGGCCGATTCGTTCGTTGCCGCCGCAGCCGGCTCGACCTCCACCGGCTGGCCCGGGTGCAGCCGCGCCGCGTCGGCCGGCGCCGGACGCGCCTCGACCAGGAAGACCAGCTTGCGCCGCGTCTCGTTGCTGTAGATCACCGGCGGCGTGTATTCGGCCTGGCTGGAGACGTAGCGGATCGTGGCCGGGATCGCGGCGCCGCAGCCGTCGCAGGTCAGCCGTACGGTTTGCCCGGCCCGCAGCGTGCCGACCGCCGCTTCGGGCACGAAGAAGCGGACCTTGACGTTGCCCGGCGGCAGCAGCCGCACCACCGGGCTGCCGGCCGGCACCCATTCGCCCTGCCGGTAGAGCGTGTCGTAGACCAGGCTGCCCGCGGGCGCGGCGATGGCCTT
>NZ_JCBAJO010000324.1:0-4114 GCF_059772245.1 Cupriavidus sp. R6-3 | reverse complement strand
GATCGGCTGGCCCTGGGCGTCGCTGACCGGCGCGCCGTTGGCCGGCGAGTGCGGCGCGGCGACCTGCGGCGCCAGGGCGGCGGCGTCGAAGCGATGGGTTTGCAGCAGCGGCGCATCGGCATCGCTGCGCCAGTGCTCGATATCGATCTGCGCCAGCGTGGCGGCGGGCACGCCGGCCTGTTCAAGCCATTGCAGCGTGGTGGCGTCCGGTGCGACGAGGCCCGTCTGCGCGCCCAGCTCGGCGCTCATATTGGTCAGCGTCATCCGCTCCTGCATCGACAGCGCGGTCACCGCCGTGCCGGCATATTCGATCGCCTCGTAGCGGCCGCCGCCCAGTCCGAGCCGGGCGCACAGGAACAGCATGATGTCCTTGGCGCAGACGCCGTCGGCCAGCGTGCCGTCCCATTGGATGCGGATGGTCTGCGGCACGCGCAGCCAGATCTCGCCGGTGGCCAGCACGCCCGCCATCTCGGTGGCGCCGATGCCGAACATATAGGCGCCGAACGCGCCCCCGGTGGGACTGTGGCTGTCGCCGCCGACGATGAACTGGCCCGGCAGCACGTAGCCGCGCTCGGGCAGCACCACGTGGCAGATCCCTTCGTTGTCGATCAGATGCGGCAGGCGCTGTTCGCGGACCCAGTCGCGCGTGAAGCGGACGATCGCCTCGGCCTCGGCATCCGCGGCGGGCACGAAGTGGTCGGTCACGACGACGAAGCGCTCGGGGTCCCAGACCTTGGCGCCCAGCTCGCGCAGCAGCGGCGCGACGCGGCGCGGTCCGCTGGAGTCGTGCGACATCGCCAGATCGACCTTGCAGGTCACCACGGTGCCGGGCGTCGCGCGGTCCAGGCCCGCGGCGCGGGCGACCAGCTTCTGTGCGAGGGTTTGCGCCGGGGCGGTCCCGGCGCCGGCACGGCTCATTCCACCTTGGCCCCCGAATAGCGCACCACGGTGGCCCAGCGCTTGATGTCCTGCTTGACGAAGGCGCTGAAGGCCTCGGGCGTGCTGGCGACCGGCTGCGCGCCATCGCTTTCGAGGCGCTTAGCCACCGATGGCGTCTCCAGGCCCCGGCGCGCGGCCTGATAGAGCGTGCGCGTGACTTCGGGCGGCAGCCCTGCCGGGCCGAACAGCCCGAACCAGGCATTGGACTCGAAGCCCTTGACCGTCTGCGAGATCGGCGGCACGCCCGGCAGCTGCGGCAGCGGCGCCGGACTGGTGACCCCAAGCGCCTTGAGCTTGCCGGCCTTGATATGCGGCAGCACGTTCAGGGTGCTGGCGAACATCAGCTCGACGCGGCCCGACAGCAGGTCGGTCACTGCCGGCGTCGTACCTTTGTACGGAATGTTGACGATGTACGTGCCGGTCATCATCTTGAACATGTCGCCGGCCAGATGCACCGACGAGCCGACGGCGCCGATGCCGAAGTTCAGTTTGCCGGGACGGGACTTGGCCAGCTGGATCAGCTCGGCGACATTGTTGGCCGGCACCGACGGATGGGCGACCAGCACGCTTGGCACGCTGGCCACCAGCGTGATCGGCGTGAAATCGGCGACGGGATCGAAGGGCAGGTTCTTGTACAGCGTCGCGTTGATGGTATGGCTGGTGAAACTCATCAGCAGCGTGCTGCCGTCCGGCGCGCTCTGCGCCACCAGCTCGGCGGCGATATTGCCGCCGGCGCCCGGGCGGTTCTCGACCACGACGGACTGGTCCAGCAGCTTGCCCATCTCGTTGGCGATGGTGCGGGCCAGCGTATCGGTGGTGCCGCCGGCCGGCGCGCCGACCAGGATGCGGATGGGCTTGCCGCCGGCGATCTGGCCAAGCGGGGCCGCCGACGTGCCGGATGTCGCGGAGGTGCCCGATGTCGCCGATGTGCCGGATGTGCTCGCCTGCCCGGCGTTCCCGTTGGTTGCGCCGATGGCGCTGGACGGCGCGAGCAGCGGCAGCAGCGGTATCGGCGACGCCAGCGATGTCAGCAGCGTGGCCGCGCCCAGCCTGAGCGCGGCGCGGCGTGTCTTGACGATGCCGGCGGGGTGCGCCGGCGGCAGAAGGGAACGGCTGGCTCGATGCAGCGGCATGACGCGAGTCTCCTTGTCTGATCGTCGAAGCGCGCAGCATGGCGCGCCTGCGTCAGTCGCGCAAGCTGGTGCGGGTCCCGTTGTCGACCCAGACGTTGGCGCTGTCGCCGCCTGCCGGCGACAGCTCCATCCGGTATTCGTAGCGGTCGGGCCGGTACTGCCCGAGCAGCAGCTGGATCGGCCGGCCGGACTTGTCCTGCACCACGCGGCGGGTCGCCAGCAGCGCGGCGCCGACCGGCACCTCGAGCAGCGGGGCCACCACCACGTCGGCCAAGCGCGCCGACAACACCTGCGTGGCACGGCCCAGCTTCAGGCCGCCGCGGTTCTCGAGCAGCCGCAGGATCGGCGTGGTCTCCAGATCCTTGCGCGTCAGATGGCGGCCCAGGTCGGCCGGCACATAGACGGTGATATGGGACAGCGGCTCGCCGTGGTAATGGCGCACGCGCACCACCTTGGTGACGGGATCGCCGGGCTGCAGGCACAGCGATTCGGCGACGTCCGGGGCGGCCTGCACCTCCTCGATCGAGATCACGTTGACCGAGGTCTTCTGGCCCATGTCCAGCAGGTTGTCCAGCAGGCTGACGGTGCGTGGCGCATTGGCGGCCGGCGCGATCGGATGCGGATTGACGAAGGTGCCCAGGCCGCGATGGCGGCGCACCAGGCCTTCCTGCACCAGGCGATCGAACACACGGCGCATGGTCACGCGCGAGGCATGGAATTGCTTGGCCAGGTCGATCTCGCCCGGCAGAGGCCCCTGGCCAAAACGGCCTTCCACAATCTGTTGGCGCAGCACCACGTAAATCTGGTGATACAGGGGAACGACGGCTTCACTCATGGTTTCCCTTGCGAGTCGACGACAGGTCGGCAATTAGTTTAATGTACTTTAAATCAGACATGGATCAAAGTGACAACGGAATACGTGCCGCCGTGTGAATTCGCACATTGGCTGGGCCGGCCGGTCACTGGCCTTGGCGGAACAACGTCGGCGCAATGTCGACACAATTTCCGGTGCAATCCGGCGAGCGATTTCCAGCCAGCATTTCCGCTACGGGAAGCGACGCATGAAGCGCGCCCCGGCAACGGCCGCCAATGATCCGCGATGCGGTCCATCCGAAACATCCCCCCAATGCAGGACGTGCTTAAAAAAACACCACCTGCGCCCTGTCCGATTCCTCGTTTCAATTCCGTAACGCCACGTCAGCCGGTTCGGTTTTATCGGCATCCCGACTTAACTATCCGGCGATAAACATATTTTTCTCGCGCAATCGGAATCGCCGCGCGACGCCACTTTCCGGCCGCTGTCACAGCGATGTGACATGTCTGTTCCGATTCACAGTATTTAGGCTCCCAGTGTCGCACCGAAAGCGGGATCTTGCACCGCAGCAGGGCCATTTTGGCCTTGTTTTACAAGGGAAAGCGACGCCTGCGGGGGGTGCTGGCACCGAATATGCGCAGGGCGCTTCGGTTTGGCCAATGCCGGACCATGACCTGGCTACCGCTTCGTTTTCCGTCTGACGAGCGCGGCGCCGGGCTGAGTCGCAGAGAACATTCCTCCTGGGAGCTATGTATGAAAAAGACCTTACTCGCGTCCGCCGTCGCCCTGACTCTCGGGGTGACAGGGCACGCCTTGGCACAGACCGCAACCGACGACGCCGTGGCGGTGAATGTCAATGTCACCGACAACGACACCACCACCACGACCAAGACCAATTCGGAGAACCGCGGACGCGCATGGGCTGAGGGCCTTGGCACGACTGCGGCAAACAACGGCTCCACCTCGACCGCCAACTTCTCCAATGCCTTCAACACCAGCCGTGCGGTCGCCATGACGCGCCTGAACGGCACGGTCAGCGGCCTCACCGTCAGCCATATCGGCAACGTGGCCCGCCAGCTGGGTAATGCCAGCGGCGGCGCCGGCGGCCGCGGTGGCGCGGGCACCGGCGGCAATGCCATGGGTGGCACCGGCGGCAATGGCGGCAACAGCGGCAATGGCGGTGCCGGCGGCAACGGCGGTGCCGGCGGCATGGCAAGCATTGGCGATG
>NZ_JCBAJO010000323.1:0-4115 GCF_059772245.1 Cupriavidus sp. R6-3 | reverse complement strand
CGTCCGCGGCGCAGGCCTTCGCCGGTCCCTCGATCGCGGCCCGCGAGGGCGACGAGGCTGGCGAGGGCATCGAGGCCGACGAGGGCATGGAGGACATCGATGACATCGAGGACATCGAGGACATCGAGGCAGACGCGGGCAACGAGGGCATCCAGGTCAATGACGGCGACGAGGGCGCCGGCGGCGTATCGCACACCGCCCGCGCCGCCGCGCCCATGCCCCGCCCGCTGGCCTTCGACCTCGGCGGGATCTCGCTCGACCTCGATGCCGGCGGGGATGCCGGCCGCCATGCCGCAGATGCCGCCGACGCCGCCGACGCCGACGCCGACGCCAACGACCCGGGCGACCGGCCCCGCAAGGGCTCGCCTGATATCATGGCGCCCCCCGACAAGCCCGCCGACACGCCCCCGCGTCCGTAACCCCGCATCCATGACCCGTCTTGCCCTCGGCCTCCACTACGACGGCACCGCCTTCTCCGGCTGGCAGTCCCAGCCGCATCGCAATACCGTGCAGGACGTGCTGGAGGACGCCATCGCCCGCTTCGCCGGCGAGCGGCTTCCGACCACCGTGGCGGGGCGCACCGATGCCGGCGTGCATGCGCTGGGGCAGGTGATCCATCTCGATACCGTGCTGTCGCGCGAACCGTTCTCCTGGGTGCGCGGCGTCAATGCCTTCCTGCCGCCGACGATCGCGCTGCAATGGGCCAAGCCGGTCGACGAGGCGTTTCACGCGCGCTTTGCCGCCTTCGAGCGGACCTATTACTACGCGCTCTATACCGGACCGCACCGCGCGCCGCTGGTGCACGGCCGCGCCGGCTACCTGATGCTGCCGCCGGGCAAGCGGCTCGACGTGGATGCGATGCGCGAGGCCGCCGCCTGCCTGATCGGCGAGCACGATTTCTCGGCCTTCCGCGCCGCCGAATGCCAGGCGAAGTCGCCGGTCAAGACGATGTACGAGATCCGCATCCACGCCGACCGCGACTGGGTGTTCCTGCGTTTTCGCGCCAGCGCCTTCCTGCACCACATGGTCCGCAACCTGATGGGTTGCCTGGTGGCGGTGGGGCGGGGTCGCTATCCGGCCTCGTGGCTGGCCGAGGTGCTGGCCTCGCGCCAGCGCAGCATGGCCGCGCCCACCTTCATGCCGGACGGCCTGTATCTGGCCGGGGTCAGGTATCCTGAGCCCTATGGCATCCCGGCCGCCGATCCGGCCGGCAGCCTGTTTCATGGAGTGTTTGCCGATGCCTTCGCCAACTAGCGCGCCCGGCGCCGCAGCCGCGCCCGCCGCTGCGCCGGCCGAGTTTGTGCCGGTCCGCCCGCGCACCCGCATCAAGATCTGCGGGCTGACGCGCGAGGACGATGTGCGCGCGGCGGTCGACGCCGGCGCCGATGCGATCGGGCTGGTGTTCTATCCCGGCAGTCCCCGCCATGTCGACGTGGCCCGCGCCGCGGCGCTGGCCGAGGCCGCCGGCCCCTTCGTCGCGGTGGTCGGCCTGTTCGTCAATGCCGACGCCGAGGACATCGCCCACGTGGCCGAGCGCGTGCCGCTGTCGCTGCTGCAGTTCCACGGCGACGAGAGCGCGCAGGACTGCGCGCGCGCCGCCCAGCGCTGCCGGCTGCCGTTCCTGCGCGCCGCGCGTGTGCGCCCCGGCCTCGATTTGGTAGAATTCGGCGATCAATATCGTGACGCCGCGGCCATCCTGCTCGATGCCTTCGTCGAAGGCTATGGCGGCGGCGGCCACGCCTTCGACTGGACCCTGATCCCTCCCGGATGGATTGCGCCTAGCCCCAGCACATCACCATGCAACGGCAATCGAACCGCAAGCGCCGCTCCTCGCATCGTTTTGAGTGGTGGGTTGAACGCGCAAAACGTGGCTGGCGCGATTGAGCGCGTGCGCCCCTACGCCGTCGATGTCAGCAGCGGCGTGGAGGCGGCCAAGGGCGTCAAGGATCCCGCCCGCATCGCCGACTTCGTGCGCGCGGTGCGCGCCGCGGATGCCAACCACGCCGCCTGAGCCTGGCGACCGACCGGCGCCGATGACAGACATCGCGCCGGTCCCGCAAGCCACCCTGTTCCCCTGCCGCGGCCGATCCATCGAGGACGGCCGCGCCACCCGGAAGCCCCACTCATGTACAACCTGCCCGATTCCCGCGGCCATTTCGGCCCCTATGGCGGTACCTTCGTCTCCGAGACCCTGACCCATGCGCTGGACGAACTGCGCGAGGCCTATGCCGGCCTGAAGAACGACGCCGAGTTCGACGCCGAATTCCGCCGCGAGCTGAAGCACTTCGTCGGCCGGCCGTCGCCGATCTACCATGCGCAGCGCTGGAGCGAGACGCTCGGCGGCGCGCAGATCTTCTTCAAGCGCGAGGACCTGAACCACACCGGCGCGCACAAGATCAACAACGTGATCGGCCAGGCCCTGCTTGCCAGGAAGATGGGCAAGCCGCGCGTGATCGCCGAGACCGGCGCCGGCCAGCACGGCGTGGCCACCGCCACCATCGCCGCGCGCTTCGGCATGGAGTGCGTGGTCTATATGGGCGCCGAGGACATCAAGCGCCAGGCCGCCAACGTCTACCGGATGAAGCTGCTCGGCGCCACCGTGGTGCCGGTCGAGAGCGGTTCGAGGACGCTGAAGGACGCGCTGAACGAGGCGATGCGCGACTGGGTGACCAACGTCGAGAACACCTTCTACATCATCGGCACCGTCGCCGGCCCGCACCCGTATCCCGCAATGGTGCGCGATTTCCAGTGCGTGATCGGCGAGGAGGCCAAGGTGCAGATGCCCGAGCTGACCGGCCGGCAGCCCGATGCGGTGATCGCCTGCATCGGCGGCGGCTCCAACGCGATGGGCATCTTCTATCCGTATATCGACCACCAGGACGTCAGGCTGATCGGCGTCGAGGCGGCCGGCGACGGCATCGACACCGGCCGGCACGCTGCGTCGCTCAGCGCCGGTTCCCCCGGCGTGCTGCACGGCAACCGCACCTATCTGCTGCAGGATCCGAACGGCCAGATCATCGAGACGCATTCGGTGTCGGCGGGGCTGGACTATCCGGGCGTCGGTCCCGAGCACGCGTGGCTCAAGGACAGCGGCCGCGCCGAGTACGTCTGCATCACCGACGACGAGGCACTGCGCGCCTTCCACGATTGCTGCCGCATCGAGGGCATCATCCCGGCGCTCGAATCGAGCCATGCGATCGCCTACGCGTGCAAGCTGGCGCCGACGCTGCCCAAGGACAAGCTGCTGCTGGTCAATCTGTCCGGGCGCGGCGACAAGGACATGCACACGGTCGCCGAACGTGCGGGGTTGACGCTCTGATGCGCACGCTTCCCGAAGCCGCACCGGGCGCCGCCGCCGCGGATACCACCACGCCGACGGTCGGCGGCGGCGACGCGATCGCGCTGACCGCCGCGCCGGCGCTGCCAGCCCTGCTGTACCAGGAGGACGTGCTCGACGGCGTGCGCCGGCTGGCCGACGGTTCGATCGATCTCGTGGTCGCCGACCCGCCCTACGGGCTCGGCAAGGACTACGGCAACGATTCGGACCGGCTGTCGGGCCAGGCCTATCTGGAATGGTCCGAGCGCTGGATCGACGCGGTGGTGCCCAAACTGTCGCCGCGCGGCTCGCTGTACCTGTTCTGCACCTGGCAGTACTCGCCCGAGCTGTTCGTGATGCTCAAGCGCCGGCTGACGATGGTCAACGAGATCATCTGGGACCGGCGCGTGCCCAGCATGGGCGGCACCACGCGCAAGTATTCGTCGGTGCACGACAACATCGGCTTCTTCGCCAAGGCGCGCGACTACTACTTCGACCTGGACTCGGTGCGCGTGCCGTACGACGCCGAGACCAAGAAGGCGCGCAGCCGGCCGCGCTTCGAGGGCAAGAAGTGGCTGGAGGTCGGCTACAACCCGAAGGACCTGTGGAGCGTGCCGCGCATCCATCGGCAGGACCCGGAGCGCGCCGACCATCCGACCCAGAAGCCGCTGCAGATCGTCGAGCGGATGGTGCTGTCCAGCTGTCCGCCCGGCGGGCTGGTGCTCGATCCGTTCACCGGCAGCGGCACCACCGCGGTGGCCTGCGCCCGGCATGGGCGCCGCTTCGTCGGCTTCGAGAT
>NZ_JCBAJO010000322.1:0-4120 GCF_059772245.1 Cupriavidus sp. R6-3 | reverse complement strand
GCTGGCGGCGGACTTGGGGGCCGCCTTGCCGGCGGTTTTTGCGGCGGTTTTTGCGGCGGCTTTTGCGGCAGCCCTGGCGGAAGCCTTGGTATCGGATCTCGCTGTCGTCCTGGCGGCGGCTTTGTCGACGTTGGCGGACATGAATTCGGTCAACGAATGAAGGGTCATGATGTTAGCGCGTGCCGGCCATGGTAGCGGTCATACCACGCGGCGCAATGGGAGCCCCGCCCACCGCATCCTCCACCGCATCCTCTACCGCGTCCTCCACCGCGTCCTCCACCGCGTCCTCCATCGCCTCGCAGATCGCCCCGGGTGTCGTCATCCAGATCTCGCCGGTATCGCGGCGCCGGGCGATATGCTCCAGTGCCCTGCGCAGATGGCGCAGCCGGTGCGGCTGCCCGACCAGATAGGGATGCAGCGCGATGCCCATCACCAGTGGCTGCGGGCGCGTGGCGTGGTTGGCCTGCGCCAGCATCTCGTCGAAATGGTCGACGATCATGTCGGCGAACGCGGCGCCGTCCATCTGCCGGCCGACGATCATCGGAATGTCGTTCAGTTCCTGCGGATACGGAATCGACCATAGCGGCCCGCCGCGCGTCGCCATTCGCACCGGACGATCGTCGTGGCACCAGTTCAGCGTATAGCGATAGCCGGTCTCGCACAGCAGGTCCGGCGTCAGCGCGCTCTCCGAGATCCATGGCGACAGCCAGCCGGTGGGCGGCTTGCCGGCATGGGCGGCGATGCGTTCGCGGCAATGGCGCAGCAGCGCGCGCTCGCCGGCTTCGTCCAGATCGCTCTGGCGCACCGCATTCGTATGCCCATGCCCGATCAGTTCGTCGCCGCGCGCGAGAAAGGCGTCCGGCACCTCGGGACAATGGTCGTACAGCGCGGTATTGAGCAGCACGCCGGCGGGCATGCGCAGCGCGTCGAACAGATCCAGGCAACGCCAGACGCCGACCCGGTTGCCGTATTCGCGCCAGCTGTAGTTCAGCACGTCGGGCTGCGGCGACGCGGGCCCGATATTCGCGCCCAGTCCCTCGCCGAAGGCGAAGTGCTCGATATTGAAGCCGAGATAGACGGCGAGCCGCGCGCCACCCGGCCAATGGAAATCGTCGACATCGGTGATGGGCCGATAGGGGAAGCGCCCGTGCGTGCGCAGCGGGCCGAATGCGGCAGTGGCAGCGTGGCGGTCGCGTGCGCCCTCCCCTGCCGCCCGTGGTGGAAGCGGAAGCGGAATCGGATTCGAATTCGGATTGTGGGTCATTGCCCTGTGCCCTTCGTCATTTGGCGATCGCGGCATCGGAGCGGCATCGGAGCGGCATCGGGCAGGATCGGAGCGTGACCGCCGCGTGCCCTGCACCGCCATGGCCCCGTTCCCGCACATCCCGCACCGCGTCCGTGCGGCATGCACCGCCTTCGATCGCATTCATATCGATACCCGAATCGTTCGCAAGATGCAGGCCAGATCGTATGCGATCCGCTACGCCTTCGTCCGCAAGGCATGGCGGTCCGATGTCGACCTGTGGCATGGCTCTTGCGAACGGATCGGCGGTCCGTCGATTCCACGACATCTTTCCCTTCCCGTTGCACCGATCCGGAGAACTGCCATGTCCCGCCACCGTCCCGAACCGCGCCGCCGCGCGCTGATGCTTGCCGTCGCCGCTGCCTGCGCGTTGCCCGCCGTGCCGGCACTGGCGGCCGAACCCGTCAAGATCGGCCTGATCACCGCCATGACGGGACAGTCCGCGCGCGCCGGCGAAGCGCTGACGCGCGGCATGACCATCGCGATCGAGGAGATCAATGCCAGGGGCGGCGTGCTGAACGGCCGCAAGCTCGAGCTGGTCCGCCGCGACGACGAAAGCAATCCCGCCAAGGGCGTGCTCGCCGCGCGCGAGCTGATCTACAAGGAGAAGATCGCGGTGCTGTTCGGCGGCCTCGACACGCCGGTGTCGATGGCGATCGTGCCCATCGCCAACCAGGAAAAGGTGCCGTTCATGGGACCGTGGGCGGCCGGCACGCCGATCACCCGCAATGGCGCCAATCCCAACTTCGTGTTCCGCGTGTCCGCGGTCGACGAGCTGGTCGACAAGGCGATGCTGCAGTACGCGCAGAAGACCTTTGGCGCGACCAAACCGGGACTGATCCTGGTCAACAACCCGTGGGGCGAATCCAACGAGAAGGGCATCGTCGCCGCGCTGACGGCCAAGGGCATGAAGGCCGCCGGCATCGAGAAGTTCGAGGCGAACGATGTCGACGTGGTGCCGCAGCTTGGCCGCCTGAAGGCCGCGGGCGCCGATGTGCTGCTGATGGTCGGCAACGTCGGCCCTTCGGCCCAGGTCGTCAAATCGCTGGACCGCATGGGCTGGAAGGTACCGGTGGTGTCGCACTGGGGCCCGGCCGGCGGGCGCTTCACCGAGCTGGCCGGCCCGAACGCGCGCAACGTCCACTTCGTGCAGACCTACAGCTTCTTCGGCGCGCCGTCGCCGGTCGGCACGCGCGTCGTCAACGCGCTGAAGGCCAGGTACAGCGACATCAAGGGACCGGACGACATCACGCCGGCGGTCGGCGTGGCCAACGCCTATGACGCCACGCATCTGGCCGCGCTGGCGATCCAGCGCGCCGGCTCGACCAGGGGCGATGCGGTACGCCAGGGCTTCTACGCCATCGACCGCCATGAAGGGCTGATCAAGACCTACGTGAAGCCCTTCTCGCCGCAGGTGCACGACGCGCTCACCGAGAACGACTACGTCTGGGCGCAGTTCATCGACAACCGCATCGTGCCGGTCGCCGACAAGCAGGTCGCGTCGAAGTAAGGAACGCCTCATGTTATGGATCTCCGCCCTGATCAGCGGTCTTGGCCTCGGAAGCATGTACGGGCTGATGGCGCTGGGCTTTCATCTGACCTATGTGGTCAGCGCCACCGTCAACTTCGCGCAGGGCAGCTCGATGATGCTCGGCGCCGTGCTGACCTACACCTTCGCGCAGACGCTCGGTTGGCCGATGGCCCCGTCCGTTCTGCTCGCGCTGGCGCTGTGCGCGCTGTACGGGCTGGCCGTCGAGTTCGTCGCGGTACGCCCGTTCGCCAGCCGCGGCTCCGATGCCTGGCTGATGGCGACGGTGGCACTCGGGATCGTGCTCGATAACGTCGTCACGCTGACCTTCGGCACCGAGCCGCGCAGCCTGCCCTCGCCGCTGGCAGCGTCGTCGCTGCAGCTCGCCGACGGGCTGGGCGTCTATCCGCTGCAGTTGCTGATCCCGCTGGTCGGCCTCGCGCTGGCGGGCGTGCTGCACTACGTGCTGCGCCATTCGCGCTGGGGCCTGGCGATGCTGGCGGTGGTGCAGAACCGCGATGCCGCGCGGCTGATGGCCATTCCGATCCGCCGCACCGTCGCCGCCGCGTTTGCGGTATCGACGCTGCTCGCCGGCGTCGCCGGCGTGCTGATCGCCCCGCTGTTCAACGTGCAGTCGGACATGGGCACGGTGTTCGGGCTGAAGGCGTTCGCGGTGGCGATCCTCGGCGGCCTGTCCAGCGCCTGGGGCGTGATGATCGCGGGCCTGATCTTCGGCGTGGTGGAGGCCGCGATCACGGCCGCGCTGGGCTCGAGCTATACGCAGATCATCACGTTCGCGCTGGTGATCGCGCTGCTGGCGCTGCGCCCGGCGGGACTGTTCGGCCGCGCGGGGGTACGCAAGGTATGAGCGCGCGTCCTCCCCTCGTCGCCGGCATCGGCACGCCGCTGCAGATTTCGGCCTTCCCCCTGGCGCTGCTGGGCGCCGCGGCCGCGGCCCTGCTGCTGAATGGCTACTTCGTCTTCGTGATCGCGGGCGTCGCCATGCTCGCGATCTGCGGCGTCGGCCTGAACCTGCTGATCGGCCTGACCGGGCAGATCTCGTTCGGCCATGTCGGCTTCTACGCGATCGGCGCCTACAGTGTCGCGATCCTGACCGGCCAGGCCGGCTGGAGCTTCTGGCCCGCCTGGCTGGCGGGCACCGCCATTGCCGCGTTGGCCGGCGCCCTGCTCGCGCTGCCGGCGCTGCGCGTCAAGGGGCCCGGCCTGGCGATGATCACCATCGCCTTCGGCTTCATCGTCGAGCACGGCGCGGTCGAATGGCGGGCGCT
>NZ_JCBAJO010000321.1:0-4173 GCF_059772245.1 Cupriavidus sp. R6-3 | reverse complement strand
GCCGGGGGCGGCCGGATCCTGGGCAGGACCGTACGGGCCGCCCGGATTGCCGGGGGCCTGATAGCCGTTCGCTGCCGCACGCCCCGACGCCGTAGGGTCGAGGACGAAGTGGACGCTCACCTGCGCTTCCCAGTACTCGCAGGCCAGCGCGGTGATGCGCCCGGAGAACTGGCTCTTGACCCAGTCGAGCTTGAAGCGGTTGGGCGCGGCAATGCGCAGCGACAGGGCGTTCTCATCGAACGCGACCGGCGCGAGCGGCTTGATCCAGGTTTTGAACTGTTGAGGCGTCAGTTCGCGCTCGAGCTGCGCGGCTGCCGCCTGCCAGAAATCTTGCATCGGTTGTTGTTGGGTAGTGCCACGGCTGCCTGGCGTCACGTCAGCAGTCTTTCGAGTCCCAATAAAAAAGGGCGCCGCTGTCTCCCGAGTGCCGGCATGACCGCTACCGCAGCCGGCTTGTCGGATCCCCCGCCCGCCAAGCCGCCTAACCGTCATGTCCTGCACACCTCGGGTTGTGCGTGCGCCACGCAGGCCGTGTTGTGTTTGGACCGGGATTGTACCCCCCGGCCCAAGTTATCCACAAAGGATAAGTCTGTGGACAACTTGTGAAAATTCGGTGGATGACTGTGCACAACCTGCAACCTTGCAGCGCCGCAGCCGGCACTTATAGAGGCCAATCGCTTGATTTAAAAGGGGATTGTCCTTCGCATCACGCAAAAAAAGCGGTGTTTAGGCCACTCCAAAATGTGCTTCGCACCACTGTGGACAAGAAAACCGCCGTCATCGGCCATGCGTGCACCCGCACAGCGGCATCCTCCCACAGCAGCCTTGACAGGCGCGCAGAAAATCCGTTAAATGGCGGGTTCTGCGATGCGGCAGGGGATCACGTATGCGCATCGCCGGGTCTGACCCGCTTCATTTCTTGAGCGGCGGCGGACCTGAGCTCGGGTCGCCCGCGCCAGCCGCGCGGTCATCCCGCCCAGCCTGCGTCGCGAGACCTGTATCGCGACACCCAAGGCCGGCGTCAGGTCAGCTTCAGGACAATCACAAGCGTCGGCAGTACCGCATCCGCGGCGGCCCCCATGCGAACCATACGCGGCAGCCAAGGCCCCTGGCCGGCCGGGCGTGCCCAGATCAACCAGAGAGTGCAACATGAAACGTACCTACCAACCTTCCGTTACCCGCCGCAAGCGTACCCATGGCTTCCGCGTGCGCATGAAGACCCGTGGCGGCCGCGCCGTGATCAACGCGCGCCGCGCCAAGGGCCGCAAGCGCCTGGCAGTCTAAGGGCCGGGTGACGGGACGGCGGCCCGCATCGATGCAGCCGGCAACCGCCGGCGCATGATGGCGGGACGCGGCGCGGTCGTGTCCCGGCCGCCGCCCTTGCCGCTGTCCCTTCTTGCCTTGCCCCCAGGACGGCCCGGCAACGCGTGCCAGCCAGTCTGACCAGCGTGCCGACCCATGCCTTCCCCAAAGCCGCGAGGCTCACAAAGACGGATGAGTTTTCATCCGTTTTTGCTTTGCGCCCGCGGCGGCGCAGCGCCCATTTCGTGCTTTACGTCCGCGCCAACGGCCAGCCGCAGGCGCGGCTCGGCATCGTGGTCGGCAAGAAGTTTGCGCCGCGCGCCGCCGAGCGTAATCTGGTGAAGCGCATGGTGCGGGAACTGTTCCGCCAGCGGCAGGACCAATTGGTCGGCCGCGACGTGTTGCTGCGATTGCAGGCCAAGTTCCCGCGCACCGAATTCCCCAGCCGCCGTGCAGTCCGGCTGGCCTGCCAGGCCGAACTGGCCGAGCTGATGGAAGTCGCCGCCCGGCCCCTGCCGTCCGCTCCGCCCGCTGCGCTCACCTCGCCTTCCGGCGCCTGATCGAGGGCACCGACATGAAGCCTATCCTGCTTGCCCTGCTGCGCTTCTACAAGATCGCGCTGAGTCCGTACCTGGGCTCGCAGTGCCGCTTCCTGCCGACCTGCTCCGATTACGCCCGCGAAGCCATCGTCGCTCATGGCGCCGCGCGCGGCAGCTGGCTGGCCGCCCGCCGGCTGTGCCGCTGCCATCCCTTCGCGCAAGGCGGGTATGATCCGGTGCCGCCTTCGCGCGACGCCGGCCGTCCGACGGTCAGCGTCCGGCTGCCCAGACCCTGAATTCCCAGATACAGCGAGACATGGATATCAAACGCACCATCCTCTGGGTCATCTTCTCGATGTCCCTCGTGCTGCTCTACGACAATTGGCAGCGCGCCAACGGCCACGCCTCGATGTTCTTCCCGAGCGCCTCGCAACCCGCCGCGACCGGCACGCCGGCGAGCGCCCCGCAGGCGCGCAGCGACGTGCCCAAGGCGGTGGGCGGCGCGTCCCCGACCGGCACCCCGGCAGCCGCGCCGCAGGCGCCTGCGCCGGCCGGCGAGAAGATCGTCATCACGACCGACGTGGTCCGTGCCGAGATCGATACCGCGGGCGGCATCCTGTCTCGTCTCGAACTGCTGCGCCACAAGGACGAGGCCGGCAATCCGGTCGTGCTGTTCCAGCGCAGCGCCGCGCATACCTATATGGCGCGCTCGGGCCTGATCAACGGCGACCTGCCGAACCACACGACGGTGTTCACCGCCGCGCCGGGTCCGCGCGACCTGGGCAATGCCGGTTCGCTGGACGTCGTGCTGACCGCCGAGAAGGACGGCGTGCGCTTCGCCAAGACCTACCGTTTCCAGAAGGGCAGCTATGTCGTCGCGACGCATTTCGACGTGACGAACAACCGCGCCCAGCCGGTCTCGCCGACGCTGTACATGGAACTGGCGCGCGACGGTACCCACGTCGAGCAGTCGCAGTTCTACAGCACCTTCACCGGTCCGGCCGTCTACACCGACGCGGACAAGTACCACAAGATCAGCTTCGAGGACATCGCCAAGGGCAAGGTCACGCTGCCCGCCCCGTCGGACAACGGCTGGGTCGCGATGGTGCAGCACTACTTCGCCTCGGCCTGGCTGCCGCAGACCGGCAAGCAGCACAGCTTCTACGTCGAGCAGATCGACCCGAACCTGTATCGCGTTGGCGTGCAGCAGCCGCTGGGCGAGATCGCGCCGGGCGCGACGGTGTCGACCGACGCGCGCCTGTTCGCCGGCCCGCAGGAAGAGCACATGCTCGAGCAGATCGCGCCGGGCCTGGAGCTGGTCAAGGACTACGGCTGGCTGACCATCCTCGCCAAGCCGCTGTTCTGGCTGCTGGAGAAGCTGCACGGCATCCTGGGCAACTGGGGCTGGTCGATCATCGCGCTGACCGTGCTGATCAAGCTGGTGTTCTTCCCGCTGTCCGCGGCAAGCTACAAGTCGATGGGCAAGATGAAGGACCTGCAGCCGCGCATGACGGCGATCCGCGAGCGTTACAAGAACGACCCGCAGAAGATGAACCAGGAGATGATGGGCCTGTACCGCACCGAGAAGGTCAATCCGCTCGGCGGCTGCCTGCCGATCCTGATCCAGATCCCGGTGTTCATCGCGCTGTACTGGGTCCTGCTGTCGTCGGTCGAGATGCGCGGCGCGCCGTGGCTGGGCTGGATCAAGGACCTGTCGGTGCCCGACCCGTTCTACATCCTGCCGATCGTGATGGCCGTGTCGATGTTCGTGCAGACCAAGCTGAACCCGACGCCGCCGGACCCGATCCAGGCCAAGGTCATGATGATCATGCCGCTGGTGTTCTCGGTGATGTTCTTCTTCTTCCCGGCCGGCCTGGTGCTGTACTGGGTGGTCAACAACATCCTGTCGATCGCGCAGCAATGGCAGATCAACCGGATGCTGGGCAAGGGCAAGACTCCGGCGCCGGCCAAGGGCTGAGCCCGACCGGCACCTCGCCACACGAGAAGCCCGACGCGAAAGCGTCGGGCTTTTTCTTTGGGCGGCCGCCAGGGCGAAAGACGACCATGCGCCGCATCGGGCGAGGTCGTTTCCTACACTGTAGCCAGGTGCATTGATAGCGGGCCGGCGCGGGCTGCCGGCTCCGACCGCGACAGGGCGACATGGGCACTCTCACACTGAAACGCCGGATGCGCGCGCTCGACGCCTTTGCCGCGTTGGCCGCCGCCGATCTGCAGCGGATCGCCGACGCGCTGCGCGCCATGGACCGGCGCGACCGGCCCGACGACCTGCATGCCTTGCGCGTGGCGGTGCGCCACCTGCGTGCCGTGCGCT
>NZ_JCBAJO010000320.1:0-4182 GCF_059772245.1 Cupriavidus sp. R6-3 | reverse complement strand
CGCGCGGCCATATGGCCTACACCTCCGGCACCACCGGGCGGCCCAAGGGCGTGCTGCGCCAGGCCGTGCCGCTGGACCGCCTCGACGCGCAGCAGGCCGCGATGCGCTCGGTCGTGGCGCAGTCGATCGGCATCGTGCCGGGCTGCCGCGCGCTGATGTCGGCGCCGCTGTATCACAGCGCGCCCGGGGTCTTCATCCAGAACGCGCTGCAGATCGCCGAGCGCCTGGTGCTGACGCCGCGCTTCGATGCCGAGGAGGTGCTGGCACTGATCGAGCGGCATCGCATCGATGTCGTCTACCTGGTGCCGATCATGTACGTGCGGCTGCTGAAGCTGCCCGACGAGGTACGCCGGCGCTACGACCTGTCGTCGCTGCGCTTCGTCGCCTCGACCGGCTCGCCCTGCGCGCCCGAGGTCAAGCGTGCGATGCTGGAGTGGCTCGGCCCGGTGATCCACGAAACCTATGCGTCCAGCGAGGCGGGCATGATCACCGTCGCCACGCCCGCCGACGCGCTGGCCAAGCCCGGCACCGCGGGCCGGCCGGTCGACCAGGCCAGCGTGCGCATCCTGCGCGAGGACGGCACGCCGTGCGAGACCGGCGAAGTGGGCCTGATCTACGTACGCCAGCCCGCCTACCCCGACTTCACCTATCGCAACAACGACGCGGCGCGGCGCGCGATCGATGTCGGCGGCCTGGTGACGCTGGGCGACATGGGCTACCTCGACGCCGACGGCTATCTGTTCCTGTGCGACCGCGCGTCCGACATGGTGATCTCGGGCGGCGTCAACATCTATCCGGCCGAGATCGAGCACCAGCTGGTGCGCTATCCGGGCGTGGCCGACTGCGTGGTGTTCGGCGTGCCCGACGACGAATACGGCGAGCGGCTGCTGGCGATGGTGCAGCCGATGCCGGGCGAGCACCTGGACGAGGCCGAGATCATCGCCTGGCTGCGCGAGCGGCTGTCGGGCTTCAAGGTGCCGCGCACCATCGTGATCGCCGAGCAACTGCCGCGCGACGAGACCGGCAAGCTCGCCAAACGCCGCTTGCGCGACCAATACTGGCAGGGGCGGACGCGGCGCGTCTGAACGCGGCGGGCATCGCCCCACCGGAACGCAGCACACCACGAAGCAGCACATAACGAAGGAGACACCATGGAAGGCTGGAATGCGGGAAGGCGGGCCCGGCGGGGCATCGCGGCGGTGGGGGCGAGGTCTGCGCTGACGTTGGCGCCGAGGGTTGCGCTGAGGTCTGCGCTGAGGGTTGCGATGAGGTCTGCGCTCGTGTTGGCGGCGACATTCGGTGCGGTGACTGCGGCAGGCGCGGCCTATCCGGACCGGCCAATCAAGCTGATCGTGCCGTACACGCCGGGCGGATCGACCGACCAGTTCGGCCGCGCGCTGGCCGAGGGCATGAGCAAGGTACTGAAGCAGCCGGTGGTGGTCGACAACAAGCCCGGCGCGGCCACCATGATCGGCACCAACCTGGTCGCCCGCGCGCCGGCCGACGGCTATACGGTCGGCTTCGCGACCAACGGCAGCATGGTGCTGAACCCGATGCTGTACAAGAAGATCACCTACGACCCGCCGAAGGACTTCAAGATCTTCAGCATCGGCGCCGAGGTGCCGCTGGTGGTGGTCACCAATACGCAGGTGCCGGCGAACAACATCCGCGAGTTCGCCGCCTATGCGAAGAGCCAGGGCGGCAAGCTGAACTACAGCTCGGTGGGCCTGGGCAATGCGCTGCAGCTGGCCACCGAGATGCTCAAGACCGAGCTCGGCATCGAGTTGACCCATGTGCCGTACAACGGCAGCGCGCCGGCGCTGGCGGCGCTGCTCGCCAACGACGTGCAGCTGATGGTCGATGTGGTCAGCACCTCGCTGCCGCATATCAAGGCCGGCAAGCTGAAGGCGCTGGCGGTGACCAGCCGCAACCGGCTCGACGTGCTGCCCAATGTGCCGACGGTCGCCGAGAGCCATCCGAACTTCCAGGCGGCGACCTGGTTCGGCTTGGCGGTGCCGGCGCAGACGCCGCCCGAGGCGATCGAGAAGCTGCGCGCCGCGGCCGACCAGACGCTGCGCGATCCGCAGTTCCGCGCGACCTTCAACGGCCTGGGCCTGCAGGTGCTGCAGCCGATGAGCCAGGCGGAGATCGACCGCTACGTCGCCGCCGACCGCGAGCATTGGGGCAAGGTGATCCGGGCGAAGAATATTTCGCTGGATTGAGGGGGAGGGCGGGCGCCGCGGGAGCGGTGCTCGGAAGCCGGTATAGTTGTGCGCCGTTGTCGCCCACGGCCGCCTGCGTCAGCCGCGCGGGCCCGCGGGCTCCGCGGGCATTCGCGCATCGCCGTGGCCACGCCCGCTCAATGTGAGCCGCCGGCAACGCCCGCGCGCCTCCGGGCGGGTCGATCGCTCGCGGCGGCGTCACATCCGGAACATCGGGCCGCCCGGCCGCTCCAACGCCCGACCCCAAAATCAGGAGTTTGAATGCGATTCCAACTTGCCGGCCTGGCTGTGGCCGGTTTTACCGCGGCCGGTGTGCTGGTCGCGGCACCTGCAGTCCATGCGGCAAGCGCGGCCGGCGCGCAGTCGGCGAACGCCGCCAAGCCGGCCACCACCGCCGCCACTCCCGCCACTGCCGCCACTGCCGCCAACCCCGCCACTTCCGCGTCCCCTGCTTCCCCTGCGTCCCCCGCGACGCCGCCCGCGTGGCCCGGAGCCGACATGCTGGCGCCGCTGCTCGGCGCACTGAAGATCGGCAATCCAATGCCGGATCTGCCGGACTGCGCGGACAAGCGCACCCCGGACGGCACCGATGTGACCGCCTTCTGCGTTGAAGTGCGTGGCGATGGCGCGATGCGCCAGGTCGGTGTGCCGCGCAAGCAGCGGCCGGCCTTCATGGACGGCCCGCATGCGCTGGCGGTGGTCGATCGCAATGCGCTGGTGGGCCTGATCGTGCCGACCGATGGCGTGCGCTCCGAACAGTCGACGCTGCGCACGCTGACCGCGCGCTATGGCAAGCCGTTCCGCGAGGAGCAGGTGGCGCTGCTGGACAAGGACGGCAAGACCGTCAACAGCGTGCATGCCGGATGGATGCAGGCCCCGCTGACCGTCGAGGTCTATTCGATTCCCGACGATCCCGACACCGGCAGCATCGAGCTGCTGCTGCCGCGCGCCCGCACCGTGATGGCGCAGAAGGATGCGGCCATCACGCAGCAACTGAACCCGGGCGCCGCCTCGGCACCGAGCGCGCCGAAGGCCGTGGTGCAGAAGCCGAAGAAGGGCGAGGGCGACGGCAAGCCGGGCAGCTGGTAAGCCCGGCCTGCGTCGTCCGCATTTGCTGTCGTTCCCGCGCAGGCGGGAATCCGGCCAGTTGATCAGGCAATGTGCCGGTTGCCGAGCAGAGCAACAGTCGCCGGGCCTCCGCCTTTTGCCGGGCCCGGCGAACTTGGAGTCCCAGTCGGCGTACTGGGAGTCCGTGCCAGCCTATTCGAAGTCCCTGCGGGCCTACAGCCCTTCCATCACCTTGTCCAGGCCCCGCACGACGCCGCGCAGCGTGTGCACCTTGCGGATTGCCAGCAGCGCGCCGGACACATAGGACTTGGAGCCGTCGCCGGCCTCGTGCTTCAGATGCAGACGCTGGCCGTCGGCGCCGAAGATCACCTCGACGCCCAGCTGATAGCCGGGCAGCCGCACCGCATGCACCTGCGTGCCGGACATCGTGGCGCCGCGGGTCTCCACCGGTCCCTTGACCTGGTCCAGCGGCACCGTCTGCGTGGCGGCCTTGACCTGCCCAAGCCGGTAGGCCAGCTCGCGCACCGTGCCCGACGGCACATCGACCTTGGCGGCCTTGGCGTAGTCGATGATTTCCCACTGGTCCAGATGGCGCGCGGCCATCTCGGCGAACTTCTGCAGCAGGACCACCGTGATGGCGAAATTGCCGCAGGCGAGCACGCCGCGGTCGGCCGCGCGCGCGGCGGCGTCGATCTCCGCATAGTCCTCGTCGGACAGCCCCGAGGTGCCGACCACCACGTGCGCGCCCTGCGCCAGCGCCTGCAGGATGTTGTGCTTGGCGATGTCCGGCTTGGTGTATTCGACGTAGACGTCGTACGGCGTGCCGGCCAGCTCGGCGATGCTGGCGACGGCCTTGCCCGGCGTGTCGGCGTGGCCTGTCAACTGCGCCAGC
>NZ_JCBAJO010000032.1:0-34919 GCF_059772245.1 Cupriavidus sp. R6-3 | reverse complement strand
GCCGTCGCGCGGTGAGGACCGTCAAGCCACGCCTGGGCGTGGCCTTCCCACGCAGCGCCGGCGTCGTGCCTTGTCCTCCTGTCCTGACTTCACTGTTATTCGCCTGATTTCTTTCCGGGGAACCGACTCGCCATGAAACTCGCTATTGCCGGGGCCTCCGGCCGCATGGGCCGCATGTTGATCGAATATGTGCTGAACGCGGAGGGCGTGACGCTGGCCGGCGCGCTCGACGTGCCCGGCGCGGCCGCGCTGGGGCAGGACGCGGGCCTGTTCCTCGGGCGCGAAACCGGTGTCAGGATCACCTCGGACGTCGAGGCCGCGCTGTCCGGCGCCGACTGCCTGATCGACTTCACCCGTCCCGAAGGCACGCTGGCCCACCTGCAGGTGGCGCGCCGGCTCGGCGTCAAGATGGTGATCGGCACCACCGGCTTCGACGACGCCGGCAAGGCCGCGCTGGCCGAGGCCGCGCAGTCGATCGGCGTGGTCTTCGCCGCCAATATGAGCGTCGGCGTCAACGCGACCTTCAAGCTGCTGGAGGTCGCGGCGAAGATGCTGTCCTCCGGCTACGACATTGAAATCATCGAGGCGCACCATCGCCACAAGGTCGATGCGCCCTCGGGCACCGCGCTGAAGATGGGCGAGATCATCGCCGAGGCGCTCGGCCGCGACCTGAAGACCTGCGGCGTGTTCGCCCGCGAAGGCCATACCGGCCCGCGCGATCCGAATTCGATCGGCTTTGCCACGGTGCGCGGCGGCGATATCGTCGGCGACCACACCGTGCTGTTCGCCGGCATCGGCGAGCGCATCGAGATCACGCACAAGTCCTCTAGCCGCCAGTCGTATGCCGACGGCGCGGTGCGCGCCGCCCGCTTCCTGGCGGACAAGCCGAACGGGATGTTCGACATGCAGGACGTGCTGGGGCTCAAGTAACTGGCCCGACGTCAGTACGCCTGAAGCAAGCGGGCCGGAAGTTGGCACGCGCGAAGTAGGCAGCCCTGAAGCCAGCGGGCCTGAAGTACGACGCGCAGCCTGCCCGGCCGCGCCTGCCGTCCCCAAGGCCGCGCGCGCAGGCCGTTTCCGCGGCCCACCGCCGGTTATAATCGGCGTTTCCCGCACGCCGCCAACGGCTGGCGTGCCCCCAACCGCTGCCAGATTCCACATCGCTGGTGCGCCGCGCGCGCGCCGCTGTCCCAACCATGCAAGACAAATACCTCCCCGCCGAAGTCGAAGAATCCGCCCGCCAGCACTGGCAAGCCATTGACGCCTATCGCGTCGACGAGCACGCGGTGGGCCCCGACGGCAAGGAGAAGCCCAAGTTCTACGCCTGCTCGATGCTGCCGTATCCGTCGGGCAAGCTCCATATGGGGCACGTGCGCAACTACACCATCAACGACGTGATGGCGCGCTACCTGCGCATGAACGGGCATAACGTACTGATGCCGATGGGCTGGGACGCCTTCGGCATGCCGGCCGAGAACGCCGCGATCAACAACCGCGTGGCGCCGGCGGCCTGGACCTACGACAACATCGCATACATGAAGAAGCAGATGGCGTCGATGGGCCTGGCGATCGACTGGTCGCGCGAGGTCGCCACCTGCGATCCTAACTACTACCGCTGGAACCAGTGGCTGTTCCTGAAGATGCTGGAGAAGGGCATCGCCTACCGCAAGACCGGCACCGTCAACTGGGACCCGGTGGACCAGACCGTGCTGGCCAACGAGCAGGTGATCGACGGCCGCGGCTGGCGCTCGGGGGCGGTGGTCGAGAAGCGCGAGATTCCGATGTACTACCTCGGCATCACGCAGTACGCCGAGGAGCTGCTGGGCGAGCTGGAGGGCCTGGGCTGGCCCGAGCGCGTCAAGGTGATGCAGCAGAACTGGATCGGCAAGAGCGAGGGCGTGCGCTTCGCCTTCCCGCACGCGATCGTCGGCGACGACGGCGAACTGATCGGCGGCGGCAAGCTGTACGTGTTCACCACGCGCGCCGACACCATCATGGGCGTGACCTTCTGCGCGGTCGCGGCCGAGCACCCGCTGGCCACGCACGCCGCCTCGACCAATCCCGAGCTGGCCGCCTTCATCGACGAGTGCAAGCGCGGCTCGGTGATGGAAGCCGACATGGCGACCATGGAAAAGAAGGGCATGCCGACCGGTCTGAAGGTCGTGCACCCGCTGACCGGCGAGCCGGTCGACGTCTGGGTCGGCAACTACGTGCTGATGACCTACGGCGACGGCGCGGTGATGGGCGTGCCTGCGCACGACGAGCGCGACTTCGCCTTTGCGCGCAAGTACGGCCTGCCGATCAAGCAGGTCATCGACGTCAAGGGCCAGCCGTTCTCGACCGAGGCCTGGCAGGACTGGTACGCCGACAAGGAACATGGCCGCTGCATCCATAGCGGCCACTACGATGGCCTGCACCATCGCGCCGCGGTGGACGCGATCGCCGCCGACCTGGCGGCCAAGGGCCTGGGCGAGAAGAAGGTGACCTGGCGCCTGCGCGACTGGGGCATTTCGCGCCAGCGCTACTGGGGCACGCCGATCCCGCTGATCCATTGCGACAGCTGCGGCGTGGTGCCGGTGCCCGAGATGGACCTGCCGGTGGTGCTGCCGGAGGACCTGGTGCCGGACGGCAGCGGCAACCCGCTGGCCAAGGACCCGCGCTTCCTCGAATGCACGTGCCCGTCCTGCGGCAAGCCGGCCCGGCGCGAGACCGACACGATGGACACGTTCATCGACTCGTGCTGGTACTACATGCGCTATACCTGCCCGGACGCGGACACGATGGTCGATGCGCGCAACGATTACTGGATGCCGATGGACCAGTACATCGGCGGCATCGAACACGCGATCCTGCACCTGCTGTACGCGCGCTTCTGGACCAAGGTGATGCGCGACCTCGGCCTGGTCAAGTTCGGCGAGCCGTTCACCAACCTGCTGACGCAGGGCATGGTGCTGAACGAGACGTACTATCGCGAGGACGCGAACGGCAAGAAGCATTGGTTCAATCCGGCCGACGTCGACGTCAGGACCGACGAGCGCGGCCGCCCGGTCGGCGCCACGCTGAAGGCCGACGGCCAGCCGGTCGAGATCGGCGGCGTCGAGAAGATGTCGAAGTCCAAGAACAACGGCATCGACCCGCAGGCGCTGATCGACCAGTACGGCGCCGATACCGCGCGCCTGTTCACGATGTTCGCCGCGCCGCCCGAGCAGCAGCTCGAGTGGAGCAGTTCCGGCGTCGAGGGTGCCTCGCGCTTCCTGCGCCGGGTCTGGGCCTATGGGCAGGCGAACGCCGAGGCGATCCGTGCCGCCGGTGCCGGCGGCGAGACCG
Organism: Cupriavidus sp. R6-3; assembly: GCF_059772245.1. Lineage (NCBI taxonomy): Bacteria > Pseudomonadati > Pseudomonadota > Betaproteobacteria > Burkholderiales > Burkholderiaceae > Cupriavidus > Cupriavidus sp. R6-3. The sequence goes on along the minus strand of NZ_JCBAJO010000032.1, from coordinate 31,592 downwards.
TCGACGCCGACCGCGCGCTGCGCCGCGACGTGCATGGCGTGCTGCGCCAGGCCAACTACGACTACCAGCGCATCCAGTACAACACCGTGGTGTCCGCCGCGATGAAGATGCTCAACGCGCTGGAAGATGCCAAGTCGGCGTCGCCGGCCGCGCGCCGCGAGGGCTTCGGCATCCTGCTGCGCGTGCTGTACCCGGTGGTGCCGCACATCACCCACGTGCTGTGGCAGGAACTGGGCTACGCCGCCGCGCATGGCGACCTGCTCGATGCGCCGTGGCCGCAGGTCGACGAGGCCGCGCTGGTGCAGAGCGAGATCGAACTGGTGCTGCAGGTCAACGGCAAGGTGCGGGGCAGCCTGACGGTGCCCGCCGATGCCGACCGCGCCGCGATCGAGGCGATGGCCGCCGCCAGCGAGACCGTCGCCAAGTTCGCCGCGGGCGCCGCGCCGAAGAAGATCGTGGTGGTGCCCGGCCGCCTGGTCAATGTGGTGATCTGAGGCGGGCCGCCACCGCAATGGCATCCCGCCGCCGCGCCATCGACCCAATCAAAGGAATCGCGCCATGACTAGACCGAACCCGAATCGCCGCGCCGTGCTGGCCGCGCTGCTGGCCGCCGGTGCGCTGGCCGGCTGCGGCTTCCATCTGCGCGGCAGCTCGGACTTCGCCTTCAAGCGGCTGTATGTCGGCATCCCGAAGAACTCGCTGATGGGCGCCGAACTGACGCGCGCCATCCAGGGCGGTTCCGACACCATCGTCGTCACCGATCCCAAGCAGGCCGACGCGCTGCTCGACGTGCTCGAGGACAGCCGCACCAAGACCGTGCTGTCGATCACGACGGCGGGCGTCGTGCGCGAATACCGGCTGACGCAGCGCTTCACGTTCCGGCTGCGCGATGCGGCCGGCCGCGAGATGATCGCGCCGTCGCAGATGGTGCTGTTCCGCGACCTGACCTACAACGAGGCCAACGCGCTGGCCAAGGGCTACGAGGAAGAGCAGCTGTACCGCGACATGCAGCGCGACATCGTGCAGCAGCTGATGCGCCGGCTCGCCGCCGCCAAGCCCGCCTGAGGCCGCGCACGCAGCGCGCCCAGGTACGACAGCCAAGACAGCCAGGACAGGCGAATACCACCACCGGATGCAGCTCAAGCTCGACGCTCTCGACGGTCACCTGCGCCAGGCCCAGGCGCGCGGGCTGGCGCCGCTGTACGTGGTGCACGGCGACGAGCATCTGCTGGTGCTCGAAGCGGTCGATCGCCTGCGCCAGGCCGCGCGCGCGGCCGGCTACAGCGAGCGCGACGTGCTGGTGTCCGAGCGCGGCTTCCAGTGGAGCCAGCTGCTCGAGGCCCAGCAGTCGATGTCGCTGTTCGGCGACCGCAAGATCGTCGAGCTGCGCATTCCGTCCGGCAAGCCCGGCAAGGAAGGCGGCGAGGTGCTGCGCGCTGTCGCGGCGCAGCTGTCGGCTTCGCCGGTCGCCTCCGATCTGGTGATGCTGATCACGCTGCCGCGGCTGGATTTTGCCGCGTCGAAGTCCGCCTGGTTCCAGGCCCTCGAAGGCGCCGGCGTCTCGATCAAGGTCGACAGCGTCGATCGCACCCGGCTGCCGGCCTGGGTCGGCGAACGGCTGGCGCTGCAGAACCAGCGCGTGGAGCCGGGCGAACCGGGCCGCCGCGCGCTGCAGTTCATCGCGGACAAGGTCGAGGGCAACCTGCTGGCCGCCCATCAGGAAATCCAGAAGCTCGGCCTGCTGTATCCCGCCGGCGTGCTGACCTTCGACCAGGTCCACGACGCGGTGCTCAATGTCGCCCGCTACGACGTGTTCAAGCTGTCCGAGGCGATGCTCGGCGGCGACGTGCCGCGGCTGGTGCGGATGCTTGAAGGACTGCGCGGCGAGGGCGAGGCCACGGTGCTGGTGCTGTGGGCGCTGACCGAGGAAATTCGCGTATTATCCAAGGTCCGGCAGGGGCTGGCCGGCGGCAAGCCGATGGGCGTGCTGACCCGCGAGCTGCGCATCTGGGGACCGCGCGAGAAGCTGGTGCCGCAGGCCGCGCAGCGGCTGTCCACCGAGCGGCTCGAGGCCGCGCTGGCGATGGCCGCGAAGCTGGACCGGCAGACCAAGGGCCTGCGCGTCGACGGCATGCCGGCCGAGCCGTGGGACGGCCTGCTGCAGCTGGCGCTGATGATCGCGCGCTGATGGCTTCGGGCTGACGATGTCGGGCTGATGGTTTGGCGCTGACGATGTTTCGCTGACCATCTTGCGCTGACCATCTTGCGCTCACCATTGCGCGGAAGAACGGCACGCTGATCTGCCCCAACGCTGCGGCCGCGCCGCCGGAACCCGCGACGTCGCGCCGCCCGCAGCGCGCCCGCCAAATACAAGATTGCCAGGCCGCACTGACCGGCCACCGATATGAACCAGCTCGACCTCTACCAGTACATGGACCGCGTCGGCCGCCAGGCCCGCGCCGCGTCGCGCGCGATGGCGCGCGCCTCCACCGCCGACAAGAACCGCGCGCTGCTGACCATCGCCGCCGCGATCCGCCGCGACGCCGAGCAGCTGAAGGCCGTCAATGCGCGCGATGTCGAGCGCGCCCGCGCCAACGGCCAGGACGCCGCCTTCGTCGATCGACTGACGCTGTCGGACAAGGCCATCGCCACCATGGCCGCCGGACTGGAACAGATTGCCGCGCTGCCCGATCCGATCGGCGAGATCGGCAACATGAAATACCGGCCGACCGGCATCCAGGTCGGCCAGATGCGCGTGCCGCTTGGCGTGATCGGCATCATCTACGAGTCGCGCCCCAATGTGACCATCGACGCAGCGGCGCTGTGCCTGAAGTCGGGCAACGCGACCATCCTGCGCGGCGGCTCGGAAGCCATCGAATCGAATACCGCGCTGGCCAGGCTGGTCGCCGAGGGCCTGGCCGAGGCCGGGCTGCCGGCCGAGGCGGTGCAGGTCATCGAGACCACCGACCGCGCCGCGGTCGGGCGCCTGATCACGATGACCGAGTATGTCGACGTGATCGTGCCGCGCGGCGGCAAGAGCCTGATCGCGCGGCTGATGGAAGAGGCGCGCGTGCCGATGATCAAGCATCTGGACGGCATCTGCCATGTCTATGTCGACGGCGACGCCGACCTCGACAAGGCGGTGCGCATCTGCGACAACGCCAAGACGCAGCGCTACGCGCCGTGCAATACGATGGAAACGCTGCTGGTGGCCGAGTCGATTGCCGCGCGCGTACTGCCGCCGCTGTGCACGATCTATCAGCAGAAGGGTGTCGAGCTGCGGGTCTGCCCGGCCACGCGCGCCACGCTGGAAGCCGCAGGCATCGAAGGCCTGGTCGATGCGACCGAGGAAGACTGGCGCCTCGAATACCTGGCGCCGGTGCTGGCGATCCGCACCGTGTCCGGCCTCGACGAGGCGATCGCCCACATCAACACCTACGGCTCGGCCCACACCGATTCGATCGTCACCGAGAACTATTCGGCCGGCATGCGCTTCCTGCGCGAGGTCGATTCGGCCAGCGTGATGATCAACGCGTCGACGCGTTTTGCGGACGGCTTCGAGTACGGACTCGGCGCGGAGATCGGCATCTCGAACGACAAGCTGCACGCACGCGGCCCGGTCGGCCTCGAAGGGCTGACCTCGCTGAAGTACGTGGTGTTCGGCCACGGCGAAGTTCGCACGTAAATCACCGGGTCATACGGATCGCCGATGCTCTGGGTCAAATCGCTGCATATCGTCTTCGTGGTCTCCTGGTTCGCGGGGCTGTTCTACCTGCCGCGCATCTTCGTCAATCTGGCGATGGAGACCGATCCCGCCGCGGTGGCGCGGCTGCTGGCGATGGCGCGCAAGCTGCTGCGCTTCATGACGATGCTGGCGATCCCCGCGCTGGCGTTCGGGCTGTGGCTCTATCTGGGCTATGGCATCGGGCGCGGGCCGGGACAGGGCTGGATGCATGCCAAGCTGGCGCTGGTGCTGGTGCTGCTCGGTTATCACCATGGCTGCGCGGTGCTGCTGCGCAAATTCGAGGCCGGACGCAATACGCGCTCGCATCGCTTCTACCGCTGGTTCAACGAACTGCCGGTGCTGGTGCTGCTGGCGATCGTGGTGCTGGTGGTGGTCAAGCCGTTCTGACGCCTCCATGTCGGGCGGCATGGCCGAACCCTCGGCATTGCCTGGATCGGCCGCAACGCCCCTGAATTCCCCCGCCTGAACCTACCCCGAGGAACCGATGAGCAAGCAGATCGACTACTACTTCTCGCCGCAGTCGCCGTACGTCTACCTCGGCCACGCGCGCTTTACCGAGATCGCGGCCCGCCATGGCGCGCAGGTCAATCTGAAGCCCTGCGACCTGGGCAAGGTGTTCGCGACCTCGGGCGGCCTGCCGCTGGCCCAGCGGCCGCCGCAGCGCCAGGCCTACCGGCTGGTTGAACTGGCGCGCTGGCGCGACTACCTCGGCGTGCCGCTCGATCTGGAGCCCAAATACTTTCCGGTCTCGGGCGACGCCGCCAGCCGGCTGATCATCGCGGCGCGGCTGGCCCATGGCACGGCGCGCGCGATGGCGCTGCTCGGTGCGATCGGCCGGGCGCTGTGGGCGGAGGAGCGTAATATCGCCGATGCCGCCACGCTGGCCGAGCTGGCCGACCGCCTGGACCTCGATGGCGCGGCGCTGTTGAAGGCCAGCGAAGGGCAGGGCGTGCAGGAGGAATACGCGCGCCATACCCAGGATGCGATCTCGGCCGGCGTGTTCGGCGCGCCCTGGTACGTCTACGACGGCCAGCCGTACTGGGGCCAGGACCGGCTCGACTTTCTCGATCGCGCGCTGGCGGCCGCCTGAGCGCGGTCCTGCCGGTCCGGCCCGGGGCTGGCGCCGGCGCCTGCAGTCCGCCACGGCGGACGTTTTTGTTTGAAGCGGTTGCCCCGTTTCGCCTGCTGTTGATTTGACCCGTTGCGACCGTTCGCGACCTTTGCGACCCGTTCGCGCCCCCTTTTTGCCGGACCGCTGTGATGACCCAAGCCTTCTTCGCCCCCTGCCCGCGCGGCCTCGAGAGCGCGCTCGCCGACGAGCTGCGCGAGATCGCCGTGCGGCCCGATGTGGATGCCCTCGCACCGTTCGACGTCCATCGCGAGGTGCCTGGCGGCGTCAGCTTCTCCGGCGACATGGCGGCCGCCTATGCGGTCAATCTGCATTCGCGCATCGCCAGCCGCGTGCTGCTGCGGGTTGCCGCCCGCGGCTACCGCCACGAGGACGATATCTACGAGCTGGCGCGCACGCAGCGCTGGGACCAGTGGTTCGGGCCGGACGAGACCATCAAGATCGAGCTGACCGCGCACCGCTCGCCGCTGCGCAGCCTGAACTTCACCGCGCTGCGGGTCAAGGACGGCGTCTGCGACGCGATGCGCGAGCGCCTCGGTGCGCGGCCCAGCGTCGACACCGCCAGCCCCGACGTACGGATCTACGCGCATCTGACCGAGCACGACTGCACGCTGTACCTGGACACCACCGGCGAGCCGCTGTTCAAGCGCGGCTGGCGCATGGAAAAGGGCGAGGCGCCGCTGAAGGAGAACCTGGCCGCCGGCATCCTGCGGCTGGCCGGCTGGACGCCGGGCAAGACCTCGCGGCCTTTCTACGACCCGATGTGCGGCAGCGGCACGTTCCTGGTCGAGGCGGCGCAGGTCGCGCTCGGGCTGGCCCCGGGCGCGGCGCGCAGCTTCGCCTTCGAATGGCTCAAGGGAATCAACCTGAAGCCCTGGAAGGCGCTCAAGAGCGAGGCCCAGGCCGCGAGCCAGCGCGCCGCGGCCGCCGCGCCGGCGGACCTGGCCATTGCCGGCAGCGATATCTCGACGGACATGCTGGCGATGGCCAGCGCCAACTGGCAGCGTGCGGGCCTGCCGGGCGAGTTGCGGGCCAAGCAGGTCGACGCGCGCCACGTGCAGCCGCCGTTCGCCGAACCGGGCCTGCTGCTGCTGAACCCGCCCTATGGCGAGCGGATCGCTGTGCGCGGCCAGCGCCGGCCGGCGTTCGACGAGGCGCCGGTGGACAGCGCCGAGGAGGCCGCCGCCAACCAGTTCGCCAGCGCGTTCGCGACCACGCTGAAGCAGCATTTCTCGGGCTGGGAGGCCTGGATCTTCACCGGCGACCTGTCGCTGCCGCGCCGGCTGCGGCTGAAGGAATCGCGGCGCGTGCCGCTCTACAACGGCAATATCGAATGCCGGCTGTTCCGCTTCGAGATGGTGAAGGGCGGCAACCGGGCGCAGTCGTAGAAAGCGAGGGCGTCCTCGCGCTCCCCCAACCGGGCTTCGGCCAGCGGGAGAGGGAGTGGACCGGCGTGACGCTCAACGCCCCGTCAGGCTTCCCTCGTTGCGCTCGAATTCCGTCAGGAAGGTCCGGAAGCTGACCACCGGCTCGTCGAGCAGATGGCGGGGCAGGTCGAACAGCGCGTACAGGAATTCCTCGCGGCCCTCGACGCGTTCGGCCGGCAGGCAGTACTGCTCCCAGTCGACGCAGGCCGGCGTGTACATGCCGTTGCCGGGCCAGAAGAACGGCACGATGCGGCCTTCGCGCAGGCCTTCGGTCAGCGCCGCGGGCGCGTCGTAGGCCTCGGCCGACTCGACCTGGCTGGCGAGGCTCGTGCGCGTTTCGATCACCATCAGCGTGGCCTGTCCCTGCGCGGTCAGCAGCAGGATGCCGGCGGGGTTCGGGTACAGGTAGTACTCGACGAAGCCGTAGCGCGCCGCCAGCTGGCGCACGCGCTCGGCCATCGCGGCATCGGACAGGAACGAGAACGAGTGCCGCGTCAGCAGGTCGCGCAGCGTGTGCGACAGCGTGGTGAAGTACTGCTGCTGCAGCGCGTCGATCTCCTGGTCCAGCCGCTCGACCATATTGCTGTCGTGCTTCTTGACGTAGCGGTCGATCAGGCCGTGGTTGAAGCCCTGTACCGCGACCCCTTCGTCGGCGGTGCCGGTCAGCAGGATGGTCTTGCACGGCAGGTCCTGCAGCGCGCGGCAGAACTCGAGCCCGTCCATCTGCGGCATCGAATAGTCGACCACGATCACGCCCGGCTGCACGAAGCGGTGGATGTCGTGGATCTGCCGGTGGATGCGGTCGATATCGAGCTGCACCGTGCGGCGCTCGGTCAGGAAGGTCAGATCGTCGTGCGTGACGCGCACCGGCAGGAAGCCGGTGAAGCGCGTGGTGTAGGCCTCGCGGATCCACTGCAGCGCCTCGCGCGGGTCGGTGAAGGTGACCACCGGGCGGGTCCGGTCCATCTGGAAGACGAGGCTGTCCATGAAGGAACGGCTGTCGTCGACCAGCACGGTCAGGATCGGATGTTGGAAGACCGGCAGATGCCTGTCCTGCGGATTGAATGTCATGTCGCGTGCGACCCCGGGAGGCGAGAAGCGGGTCCGGCCTGCAGCAGGGAACGCGGGGCCGGCGCCAGGGCCGCGATGGCCGGCGCATGCCGGCCCCCGCGGCCGAGGGCCAGTATAGCGCGCCGGAGCGGGGGTGCAACCGGCCCTGGAGGGGGGCCGGCGGGACGCGATTTCCGGGCGAGACCGCCCCGGTCAGGCGACCGCCTTGACCATGTCCTCGACCACCTTCTTGGCGTCGCCGAACACCATCATCGTCTTGTCCATGTAGAACAGCTCGTTGTCCAGCCCGGCATAGCCGGCTGCCATCGAACGCTTGTTGACGATGATGGTCTTGGCCTTGTAGGCCTCGAGGATCGGCATGCCGGCGATCGGCGAGTTCGGGTCGGTCTTGGCCGCCGGGTTGACCACGTCGTTGGCGCCGAGCACCAGCACCACGTCGGCCTGGCCGAACTCGCTGTTGATGTCCTCCATCTCGAAGACCTGGTCGTACGGCACTTCGGCCTCGGCCAGCAGCACGTTCATGTGGCCCGGCATGCGGCCCGCCACCGGGTGGATCGCGTACTTCACCGTGACGCCCTTCTCGGACAGCATCTCGGTCAGCTCCTTGAGCGCATGCTGGGCGCGCGCCACCGCCAGGCCGTAGCCGGGCACGATGATCACGGTCTCGGCATTGCCCATCAGGAAGGCCGCGTCGTCCGGCGAGCCCGACTTGACGTTGCGCTGCGCCTGCGAGCCCGCCGCGGCCGCGCTGCTCGCCTCGCCGCCGAAGCCACCCAGGATCACGTTGAAGAACGAGCGGTTCATCGCCCGGCACATGATGTACGACAGGATCGCACCGGAGGAGCCCACCAGCGAGCCGGCGATGATCAGCATCGGATTGTTCAGCGAAAAGCCGATGCCCGCCGCCGCCCAGCCCGAGTACGAGTTCAGCATCGACACCACCACCGGCATGTCGGCGCCGCCGATCGGGATGATGATCAGCACGCCGAGCACGAAGGCGATCGCCAGCATCACCAGGAAGGGCAGCCACTGCTGCGTCATGAAGAAGGCGATGCCGAAGCCGACCATCGCGACCGCCAGCGCCAGGTTCAGCCAGTGCTGGCCCGAGAACACCACCGGCGCGCCCTGGAACAGCCGGAACTTGTAGCGCCCGGCCAGCTTGCCGAAGGCGATCACCGAGCCCGAGAACGTGATCGCGCCGACGAAGCAGCCGATGAACAGCTCGATGCGGTTGCCCAGCGGGATCTCGTGCGAGCCGGCCGCCGTGATGCCGAAGGCCGCCGGTTCGGCCACCGCCGCGATGGCGATGAAGACCGCGGCCAGGCCGATCAGCGAGTGCATCGCCGCGACCAGTTCCGGCATCTTGGTCATCTCGACCTTCTTCGCGACGTAGGCGCCGATGCCGCCGCCGACCACCAGTCCGGCGAGGATCAGGCCCAGGCCGGTGCCGATCGACGACTGGCCGATGCCGGCGGCCAGGAACTCGTTCTTCAGCTTGACGATCAGCGCGACGGTGGTCAGCGCGGCGATCGCCATGCCGATCATGCCGAAGGCATTGCCGCGGCGCGCGGTGGCCGGATGCGAGAGCCCCTTCAAGGCCTGGATGAAGCAGACCGAGGCCACCAGGTAGAGCAGCGTGACGACGTTCATGCTCATTGCGCGCCCTCCTTGCTGGCGGCCTGCGCGGCCTTCTTCGGCTCCTTCTTCTTGAACATCTCCAGCATGCGCTGGGTCACCAGGAAGCCGCCGAACACGTTGACCGCGGCCAGGGCCACGGCGAGCGTGCCCATCGCGCGGCCGACGCCGCCCTCGGTCAGCCCGGCGGCCAGCATCGCGCCGACGATGATGATCGCCGAGATCGCGTTGGTGACCGCCATCAGCGGGGTATGCAGCGCCGGCGTGACCGTCCAGACCACGTGGTAGCCCACGTAGATCGCCAGCACGAAGATGATCAGGTTGATCACCGTGTGGTTCACCATCTCCATCGACTTCTCCTCCCGTTGCTTGAATTCGGTTGTCCGCTCTTCCCAGCGCAGTTGCGCCCGCGGTTTCCCGCGCAGCTTTTCCGCACAGTTCCGCGTTACGGCGCGGCCGGCCTCGCCATTGGCTGGCCGGCCAGTGCCCGGCCTGGCGCCGACGGCGCCACGAACACGCGTTCCCAGTCGCGCCGCATGCTGACCACGGTCCAGCGGTGCGCGGCGGCGGCCTTCAGCGAGGCGCCATCCGGCTCGGTGTAGGCGGACTCGCGCTGCGCGTCGTCATGGTCGATCAACAGCTGGAACGACGGCCCGCGCCGTCCCTGGCTGTAGGCCAGCATTGCGATATCGCCTGCGCCGCCGACATTGCCGGCGGCAAACACCGGACGCTTGCCGATCTGCAGCGCGATATTGGCGGGCTTGTTCTCTTTGTCGTTGAAGCTGTCGACGCGCGGCTCGCGCCAGACGGCGTTGCCCTGCGCCGTCTCGCGAAAGCGCAGCGCCAACCGCGAGCCGATCACCTGCTGCGGCGCGATGCCGTAGTAGTCGGCGGCGAAGGCGCGCATGAAGTCGGCGGTGGAACCCGCGCACAGCCAGGTCTGGTAGCCCTGCGCGCGCAGCAAGCCGAGCAATTCCAGCATCGGCTGGTAGATGCCGTCGCGCAGCGGCGCGCGGCTGCGGGGATGGCGGGCGACGGCGAGAAAGCGCCGCGCCTCGTCCTGGAACGATTCGACCGCGGTGTTGCCGTACACCGCGTGCAGCAGCTGCAGCGCCGCGGTGTCGCCGCGCTGCAGATAGCCGCGCGGATCGGCGAGGAATTCGCGGTAGGGGCTTTGCGCGCCGAGCGTCGGATCGGCGTCGGTGCGCGCTCGCGCGAGATGCGCGACGAACAGCAGCTCGGCGCGCGGGTCCTCGCGCCACAGCGTGCCGTCGTTGTCGAAGATGGCGATGCGGTCGGCCGGGGCGATGAAGTCGGGGCCGCCCGGGGTGGTGGTGTCGCGCACGAAGCGCAGGATCGCCTGCTTGGCGGCGCCATCGCGCCAGGAGGGTAGCGGGTCGGCCGTGGCCGCAGCAGGCGGGGCACCGCCGTCAGGCGATGGCGATGCCGGCGTCGAATCGGACGCCGACACCGGGGCCGTAACCGGCGCCGCAGCTGGTGCCGTAACGGGTGCCGTAACGGGTGCCGTACTGGGTGCCGTACTGGGTGCCGATACGCCGGCGCAGGCCGCACAGCCCGCCGCCACGACAACGATGAGCCAGCGGCGCCATGCGCCAGGGCCACCGTCGGCATGCCGGGACTGCGGGCGAGACTGCCTGCGCGCGGCGATCATGGGATCACACCTTCTTGATTTCCTTGATGCGGTTGTTGTCGTCGACCAGCACGATCTTCGGCTTGTAGTCGGCCAGTTCCGCATCGCTCATCGGCGCGTAGGTGCAGATGATCAGGTGGTCGCCCAGATGGGCCCGGCGCGCGGCGGCGCCGTTCAGCGAGATCTCGCCGGTGCCGCGCTTGCCCTTGATGATGTAGGTCGAGAAACGCTCGCCGTTGTTGACGTTGTAGAGCTCGATCTTCTCGTACTCCTTCATGTCCGCCGCGTCGAGCAGATCCTCGTCGATGCCGCACGAACCCTCGTAGTGCAGGTCCGCCTGCGTCACGGTGACGCGATGCAGCTTGGCGCGCAGAATGATGCGTTGCATGGTGTTGCTTTCCTTCGTTGATGCTGGCGCCGCGACGGCTCGAACGGGTGGCCGCGGCACCGTGAAAACGCGCCCGGGATGGGCGCGGGTTGAATCCGGTTTGAATCGATCTGGAGGGTTGGCGCTGCCGGCGCGCCGATCGCACAGGCAGCGCCGATCCGGCGGCCGCTCAGGCGGCCTGGCGGGCCAGCGCGCCGTCCTTGCTGATCAGGCAGGCCGCGACAATATCGTCTTCCGGGTTGATTGTCAGCTTGCCGTCCTTGTCGACGATCAGCTTGAGGAAGTCGAGCACGTTGCGCGCGTACAGCGCGGAGGCATCGGCCGCGACCATGCTGGCCAGATTGGTGTAGCCGACCAGCGTCACGCCATGGCGCTCGACGACCTCGTCCGCCACGGTCAGCGGGCAGTTGCCGCCTTGCGCGGCGGCCAGGTCGACCACCACCGAGCCCGGCTTCATCGCCTGCACGGTCTCTTCCTTCAGCAGCACCGGCGCGCGTCGTCCGGGGATCAGCGCGGTCGTGATGACGATATCGGCCTGCTTCGCGCGCTCGTGCACCAGCGCGGCCTGGCGCTGCATCCAGCTGGCCGGCATCGGCCGCGCGTAGCCGCCGACGCCCTGCGCGATCTCGCGCTCCTCGTCGGTTTCGAACGGCACGTCGAGAAACTTCGCGCCCAGCGATTCGATCTGTTCCTTGACCGCGGGCCGCACGTCGGAGGCCTCGATCACCGCGCCCAGCCGCTTGGCGGTCGCGATCGCCTGCAGGCCGGCCACGCCGGCGCCGAGAATCAGCACGCGCGCGGCCTTGACCGTACCGGCGGCGGTCATCAGCATCGGCATGAAGCGTTGATAGTGGTTGGCGGCGACCAGCACGGCCTTGTAGCCGGCGATGTTTGCCTGCGAGGACAGCACGTCCATGCTTTGCGCGCGGGTCGTGCGCGGCGCGGCCTCGAGCGCGAAGGCGACGATGCCGGCGGCGGCCATGCGCGCATTGTTGTCGGCGTCGAACGGATCGAGCATGCCGACCAGCGTGGCGCCGGGGCGAATCTGCGACAGTTCCTGCGGATCGGGGGAGCGGACCTTCAACACGAGCTCGGCGCCGAACGCGCGGGCCGCATCGACGATGCTGGCGCCGGCCGCCTCGTAGGCCGCGTCCGGACAGCTGGCACGCACACCGGCACCGCTCTGCACGAGCACCTGATGGCCCTGGGCGACGTACTTCTTGACGGTCTCGGGGGTGGCGGCGACACGCGCTTCGCCGGCCCGTGTCTCCAGCGGGATACCGATCTGCATCGTCAGCTTCTCCTGTTGCGGTGCCGCTCCGGGCTACGGCCGGGCAGGCATCCGGGCTCGTTTGTGGGCGCCGCCGTCCAGCGCAGCGCACAATTTTTTCGCAGCTTACAGGAATCTGCCGGCAATGGGTGCGATCGAGGTGCGTTCGGCGCGAGGCCCGGGCGCGGTCCGCGGCGCTGCAGCGCCGCGCGCCAGCCGGTAGAATGCCGGATTGCCTAAAACTTGTGCATCATGTCCCAAGACTGGAAAACCAGCGTCACCGTGGCGGCCGTGATCGAGCGCGGCGGCCGCTTCCTGCTGGTCGAAGAAGAAACCCGCGACGGCCTGAAGCTGAATCAGCCGGCCGGCCATCTGGACCCGGGCGAGAGCCTGGTGCGCGCCGTGATCCGCGAAACGCTGGAAGAAACCGCGCACAGCTTCGAACCGCGTGCGCTGCTCGGCTGCTATCTGGCCGGCTCGGTGACCTCGCCGACCGGCCAGCATCCCGAGGGCAACATCACCTATGTGCGGTTCGCCTTTACCGGCGATCTGGGTCCGCTCGACAGCGGCCGCCCCCTCGATACCGGCATCGTGCGCACGGTCTGGCTCAGTGCCGACGAGATCCGCGCCTGCCCGGAGCGCCATCGCTCGCCGCTGGTGCTGGCCTGCGTCGAGGACTATCTGGCCGGCAAGCGCTTCGCGCTCGACGCGCTGTACACGCATCCGTCGGCGCTGATGCCGGGAGCGCTGCCATGAGCGTCGTCACGAGCGCCGCCACTTCGGCCCGCCCCGAACTGAATCCCGGCATCGGCCGCGGCGAACGCGTCGTGGTCGGCATGTCGGGCGGGGTGGACTCGTCCGTCACCGCCTGGCTGCTCAAGCAGCAGGGCTACGAGGTGGTCGGCCTGTTCATGAAGAACTGGGAGGACGACGACGACAGCGAGTACTGCTCGACGCGCCAGGACTGGCTCGACGTGGTGTCGGTGGCCGACCTGATCGGCGTCGACGTCGAGGCGGTCAACTTCGCCGCCGAGTACAAGGACCGCGTGTTCGCCGATTTCCTGCGCGAGTATTCGGCCGGGCGCACGCCCAATCCCGACGTGCTGTGCAACGCCGAGATCAAATTCAAGGCCTTCCTCGACCATGCGATGTCGCTCGGCGCCGAGCGCATCGCCACCGGCCACTATGCGCGCGTGCGCCAGGGCGGGCACGGCCGCTTCGAACTGCTCAAGGCGCTGGACCATACCAAGGACCAGAGCTACTTCCTGCACCGCTTGAACCAGGCGCAGCTGTCGCGCACGCTGTTTCCGCTGGGCGAGCTGCCGAAGACCCAGGTGCGCGAAATCGCCGCGGAAATCGGCCTGCCGAACGCGAAGAAGAAGGATTCCACCGGAATCTGCTTTATTGGCGAGCGCCCATTCCGGGATTTTCTGAATCGCTATCTGCCGACCAAACCGGGGCCGATGAAGACGGCCGACGGCAAGGTCGTCGGCGAGCATATCGGGCTGGCGTTCTACACGCTGGGGCAGCGCAAGGGCATCGGCCTCGGCGGCAGCCGCGACGGCAGCGGCGATGCCTGGTACGTCGCGCGCAAGGACATGGCGTCGAACACGCTGTACGTGGTGCAGGGCCACGATCATCCGTGGCTGCTGTCGCCGACGCTGCGCGCGGCCGACCTGTCGTGGGTCGCCGGCGATGCGCCGCGCGCGGGCACCGCGCTCAGCGCCAAGACGCGCTATCGGCAGAGCGATGCCCCGTGCCTCGTCGACGCGGTCGATGCCGACAACCTGCAGCTGCGCTTCGACGAAGCGCAATGGGCCGTGACGCCGGGGCAATCGGCGGTGTTGTACGACGGTGAGGTCTGCCTGGGCGGCGGCATCATCCAGTGATGCCGCGCACGCCGTCCTCCAGCGACGGCGTGTCGGTGGCTGCGGACGCCACGGTTCACGGTGGCCACAGCGACCTCGGTGGCCACGGTGACCCCGGTCATCCTCAGCCCCGCGGCGGCTCCGTATCGATGAACGACTGGCGCTTGCTGACCTTGTCGTGGAAGGCGACCAGGTTGGGATGGCGCTCGCGCCAGGCGATGTCCGGGAAGCGGAAGTCCAGATAGGACAGCGCGCAGCCGACCGCGACGTCGGCCAGCGAATAATGGTTGCCGGCGCACCAGGTGCGGTCGGCCAGGCCGTTGGCCATCGCCACCAGCGCGCCGTCGATCTTGCCAAGCTGGCGGCGCACCCAGCGCTCGCTGCGCTCGGCCGGCTCGCGCTGCGTATGTTCCAGACGCGCCAGCAGCGCGGCGTCGAGCAGGCCGTCGGCCAGCGCTTCCCAGCAGCGCACCTCGAGCCGCTCGCGGCTGCCCTGCGGGATCATGCGGCTGACCGGCGTCAGCGTGTCGACGTACTCGACGATCACGCGCGAATCGAACACCGCGCCGCCGTCTTCCATCACCAGGCAGGGCACCTTGCCGAGGGGATTGAATTGACCGATCACCGTGTCCGGCGACCACACGTCGACTTCCACCAGCTGATAGTCGATCTTCTTCTCGGCCATCACCACGCGCACCTTGCGCGCGTAAGGGCTGGTCTGCGATGCGTACAGCTTCATGTTCTCCCCTTGAGCTCGTTATGGAGTGCATCGGGCGCTTCGCGATGGAGCGGCTGGCCTCGTGCGCCGGCGGTGGCGCGCGGGTCCTGTCTGCCTTGATGCACTTCGTAACAGGCTACTGGCTCGGCGTGGCGAGTATAACCGCCCGGGCGGCCGTTCCGGCACGGCGCCGGCGTGCAGCGGCGGGCCGGCGGGATTGCCCGCAACACTGACGACGATCGCGCGGCGCAGCGGGAAGGGCGGTGGTAAAATCGCGGCTTTCCAGCGCCGGCTGCCAGGCTGGTGCGCCGGATCGCCCCGGATCGCGCAGGATCGCGCAGGATCGCGCAGGATCGTACTTCCCGGCTTTGTATGCGCTTGAGTACATGGGATGTGCCAGCGCAGCTCGCCGCTGCCGCGTGCGCCGACGCCCCTGCCGACACCGTTCCAGTTTCCCTCTTCATTCCCTCCCGCCGTCTGCCAGCATGTCCGCTACCGCCTCCCCCGCCGCGCTCTCGCCGCTCACCGCCCTGTCCCCGATCGATGGCCGCTATGCCGCCAAGGCCGACCCGCTGCGCGAATGGCTGTCAGAGGCCGCCTTCATGCGCCACCGCGTCAAGGTCGAAGTCCATTGGCTGATCGCGCTGGCCCGCACCGGCCTGCCCGACATGCCGAAGTTCTCGGCGCAGTCCGAAGCCGCGCTGCTGGCGCTGGTCGACAACTTCAGCGAGGCCGACGCGGCCCGGATCAAGGAAATCGAGGCGGTCACCAATCACGACGTCAAGGCGGTCGAGTACTGGATGAAGGAGCGCGTGCAGGACAACGCCGAGCTGGTGGCCGCCAGCGAATTCATCCACTTCGCCTGCACCTCCGAGGACATCAACAACACCTCGCACGGCATGATGCTCAAGGGCGCGCGCGACAGCGTGCTGGTGCCGACGCTGCGCCGCGTGCATGCGCGGCTGGTGGAACTGGCGCACGCCAACGCCCGCGAGCCGATGCTGTCGCGCACGCACGGCCAGCCCGCCAGCCCGACCACGCTGGGCAAGGAAATGGCGAACGTCGCGGCCCGCCTGGCGCGCGCGATCGAACGGATCGAGCGGGTCGAGTTGCTGGGCAAGATGAACGGCGCGGTGGGCAACTACAACGCGCATCTGTCGGCCTATCCCGAGTTCGACTGGGAGGCCTTCTCGCGCGACGTCATCGAGAACCGGCTGGGCCTGGCCTTCAACCCGTACACGATCCAGATCGAACCGCACGACTACATGGCCGAGCTGTTCGACGCGGTGGCCCGCGCCAACACCATCCTGCTGGACCTGGACCGCGACGTCTGGGGCTATATCTCGCTGGGCTACTTCAAGCAGAAGACCAAGGCCGGCGAAATCGGCTCGTCGACGATGCCGCACAAGGTCAATCCGATCGACTTCGAGAACTCGGAGGGCAACCTGGGCCTGGCCAACGCGCTGCTGCGCCACCTGTCGGAGAAGCTGCCCGTCTCGCGCTGGCAGCGCGACCTGACCGACTCGACGGTGCTGCGCAATATCGGCGTCGCCTTCGGCTACAGCCTGCTGGCCTACGAGGCCTGCCTGCGCGGCCTGGGCAAGCTGGAAACCAATCCGGAGCGGCTGGCCGAGGACCTGGACAACTGCTGGGAAGTGCTGGCCGAGCCGGTACAGACCGTGATGCGCCGCCACGGCATCGCCAATCCCTATGAGCAACTGAAGGAACTGACCCGCGGCAAGGGCATCTCCCGCGAGGCGCTGCGCACCTTCATCGAAGGCCTGGCGATCCCCGACGAGGCCAAGGCTCGCCTGCTGGCGATGACCCCGGGCAGCTATATCGGCCGGGCGGTGGAGTTGGCGGAAAGGTTGAAGTAAGGCCTCGAGGGGTGCCGACACGATCTTGTGTCGGTGGCGCACGACGATTCCTTAAAGCCGTCCCTCCGGGCGGCTTTTTCTTTGGAGCGGTGACTGGCAACTGCTCGAGAAATGGGAGCCGCTCCGGGAAAGCCGGCGGGACATCGACCACTTGCCGCCGAAACCGCTTGATCCTCGAATCGGTCAAATTTGCGGTTGCGACTTTTGCGACACACCATAATCCGACCGGTTCTGCGCCGACGTCGGGGACCGGATCTATTCAAACGCTTTGAACGACTCAATGAAGTTCCGCCTTCCCGGCGTCACTTTGCGGACGCAATAATGCGAGAATTAACAGCGTCTGCCGAAAGAATAAAGACTGAAGCCGGATTTCATCGATGCGTTCCACTACCCCAGCGCGCTATGGCGCGACCGCGATCGGCCTGCACTGGATCGTCGCTCTGCTGATTTTCGCGGCCTTCGGGCTCGGTCTTTACATGACCGACATCCCGGGCTTCACGCCGACCAAGCTCAAGCTGTACTCGTGGCACAAGTGGCTGGGCGTGACGGTGTTCGCGCTGGCCGTGCTGCGCGTGCTCTGGCGCCTGACGCATGCCGCGCCGGCGCCGGTGGCCGGCATGCCGGCCTGGCAGGCCGGCGCGGCCAAGGCCGCCCACGGGCTGCTCTATCTGCTGATCCTGGTGGTGCCGGTAACCGGCTATCTGTACAGCCTCGCCGCCGGCGTGCCCGTCGTCTATCTGGGCATGTGGCCGCTGCCGACGCTGATCGAGCCGAACGACGCGCTGAAGGAAACGCTGAAGTTCGCCCATGTCTGGCTGAACTATCTGATGGCCGCGCTGGTCGTGCTGCATGCCGCGGCGGCGCTCAAGCACCAGTGGCTGGACCGCGACGGCACGCTCGGCCGCATGCTGCCGTTCCTGCGCTGAGTCCGGCCGATCGCTGCCGCTGTTCCGCTGTTCTGCTGTTCCGCATTGACCGAATGAAACCGAGGAGTCCTCGATGAAACGTATTCCCCGTCCCGGTGCCTTGCTGCTGGCCGCGTCGCTGGCCTGCGCCGGCTTTGCCGCCAATCTCGCCGCCGCCCAGTTCGATGCCGGCAAGAGTTCGGTGACCGCGGTCGCGCGCCAGATCGGCGTGCCGATGGAAGGCAAGTTCAAGCGCTTTGCCGCCGCGGTGGACTTCGATCCCGCCAGGCTGGCCAGCTCCAGCGCCAAGGTCGAGATCGACGTGGCCAGCTTCGAGATCGGCGACGCCGCCACCACCAAGGAGGTCAAGGGCAAGGACTGGTTCGATGCCGCGCGCTTCCCCAAGGCGGTGTTCGAATCGACCGGCATCAAGCCGGCCGCCGCCGGCAAGTTCGATGTCGCCGGCAAGCTGACCATCAAGGGCAAGACCGTGGACGTGGTGGTGCCCGCGACCTATCGCCAGGAAGGCGCCAATCAGGTCTTCGAGGGCGTGCTGCCGATCAAGCGCAGCGTCTTCAATATCGGCGAGGGCGAGTGGAAGGACACCTCGGTGGTCGCCGACGAGGTCCAGATCAAGTTCCGCCTCGTCACGGCCGCCAAGTCCTGAGCCGGACGACCACCGCCCCCGGGAATCGCGATCCCGCCCTGAAACCATCGTTGCGGTCACCGCCGCACCTGCCCGACGAAACCAACGGCTGAATCCAATCGCCGAACCAACGCTTACCGGAGAACCCATGAAACTGCGTACCGCCGCCGCCATCCTCGCCGCCGCTTCCGCCACCGCCTTCGCCAGCCTCGCCTCGGCGGCCGCCGTGACCTACAACCTCGATCCGACCCATACGTATCCGAGCTTCGAGGCCGATCACCTGGGCGGGTTGTCGAAGTGGCGCGGCAAGTTCGAGAAGTCCAGCGGCGTCGTCACGCTGGACCGCGCCGCCAAGACCGGCACGCTCGACATCAAGATCGATACCGCGTCGATCGACTTCGGCCACGGCAAGATGAACGAGCACGCCAAGAGCCCGGACATGTTCGACGTCCAGGCCTATCCCGAGGCGACCTACAAGGGCAAGTTCTCGAAGTTCGCCGGCGACGTGCCGACCGAGGTCGATGGCGTGCTGACGCTGCGCGGCGTGTCCAAGCCGGTCAAGCTGGAGATCCGCGAGTTCAAGTGCATGCAGCATCCGATGCTCAAGCGCGAGGCCTGCGGTGCCGACGCCTATGCCACCTTCAACCGCACCGACTTCGGCATCGACTACGGCGTCAAGATGGGCTTCAAGCCCGAGGTCAAGCTGGCGATCCAGGTCGAGGGCGTGCGCGCCGACTGAGGCTGCGGCGTCCGAACCTGCCGTTCCCGCGCAAGCGGGGTCCCGTTGAATTTCAAGGACGCCGGATTGCCGCTTGCGCGGGAACGACAGCATCGTGACACCAGTTTGTCAGCAGTTCGAGGGCCGGTTCAACCGGCCCTTTTTCATTGGCGGCAACCCTCCCGCGGTGGGGGGCCATGTGGGGTGGCTCCCCTCGTTGGGATGAGGGCCGTTGTCCACTGCAGCGAGCGCACAGTACAATCGGTCGCTGATTCGCACCTGGCGGCCCGGGAGCGAGACCGGGGGCAGGCATTGCCGGCCCGCGCTCCAGGCCGTTGCCGGCCGGCTTTCGGTCAGGCTGCTGGCCCGCATCGGCCTGTCGTTGGCCCGGCGGCAGTCCCGCAGCTTGCCCCTTCGCCGCTCACTTCCCGATCAGGATCGCAAGCGTATGCCCAACCCCTAGTTTCCGTGCATCGCCTTCGCCGAGCCGTTCGCGAGTTCCTTCGCCCATGCCGCGCCGGACCGTTCCGACCACCGTGTCGGCATGAGCCAGCCGCATCCTTCGGATTTTCCCTGGCGCAAAACCGTGTACTCCCAAACGCAAATTGATCCGGTGGTCAGCTTCCGCAATTCGCAGGGCGAGCAGGTGCGGGGCACGATCATTAATCTCCAGAGAAAATCTCTGGTGATGGAAGTCTATAACCCGTACTCGATTGTCCAGGTCAGCGAGGTATTGAGCGACCTGAGCGTCAGGATCGGGGCCAAGAACGCCTATCTTGGCAAAGCGGTGGTGATGAGCCTGGTCAATACCGGTCTCACGGCGGTGGTCTCGCTGACGCTGATCGACGAATGGCGCGAACTGAGCGACCTGCCCAACGAGCCGCGCTCGGTGGGGCGCGAGGCCGAGCTGTTCGTCAGCGACTGGGACACGCGCTTCAACATCCGCCGCGATTACCAGATCGCCGTCAACGAGATGCGCGCCTTCCTGTCCGAGGTCTCGCGCTGGGTCGAGCAGGTCGACCTGACCGAAAGCCTGCCCAAGGTCGACGGCCGCTTGCGCGCAGACGTGTTCCAGGAGCTGGCCACGCCGCTGATGGTGAAGGTCAAGTCGTACCTGGACCGGCTCGAAGGGGAGGCCGAGCGCGTCGACGTCGAGCTGGCGCCGGTGCATCGGACCTATGCGCAATCGGCGCTGCATCCGCTGCTGCTGCGCGCGCCGTTCGTCTATCGCACCTTCACCAAGCCGCTCGGCTACGCCGGCGACTACGAGATGGTGAACCAGATCCTGAGCGATCCGCAGCAGGGACCGACCACCTACTTCCAGATCGTCAATACGGCCTTCCTGAAGGCGGCGGTCGCCACCGCGCACCGCAACCGCATCGATCTGCTGGTCAACTTCCTCAGCCGGCAGGCGGACAGCGCCCGCGCGGCGGGGCGGCCGTTCCGCGTGCTGAACGTCGGCTGCGGCCCGGCCTTCGAGATCCAGCGCTTTGCGCGCGAATACGCCGAGCCGGACCGGCTGTCGTTCCAGCTGGTCGACTTCAGCGAGGAGACCCTCGAATTTACCCGCGGCTCCATCCAGCGCGCCGCCCGGGAGGCGGGACGCAGCCTGCAGGTCGAGATGGTGCACGAGTCGGTGCACGAGCTGCTCAAGCGGCGTATCGCGGTCGAGGATCCTTCGGTGCGCGAGTTCGATGCGGTCTATTGCGCCGGCCTGTTCGACTATCTGTCCGACAAGGTCTGCGCCCGTCTGCTGAGCCATTTCGCCGCGCGCACGCGCCCGGGCGGGCGGGTGCTGGTCACCAACGTCCATTCGAACAATCCCGAGCGATACGGGATGGAACATCTGCTCGAGTGGTACCTGATCTATCGCGACGAACCAAAGATGCTGAGCCTGCTGCCCGAGCAGTCGACCGACCACGAGGTCTATGTCGATGCCACGGGCGTCAACGTGTTCGCTGAAGCCACCATCTCCTGAGGCGGCGCCGCCGATCTGCCATGACTGTCAACCGACTCTACGCCGGATACCAGGCCGAACTGGCCGACTTTCGCCTGGCGTTCAGCCGCGGCGGGGCCTACACCGCCATCGTGCTGGTGCTGCTCGGCATGGGTCTCGACTACGGCCAGTACCCGGAGTGGCAGGGACCCTTCGCGGTCGCGCGCATCGTCGTCTCGATGCTGATCGCCGGCATCGTCGTGGTGCTGTACAGCCAGCACGGGCGCAGGCTGGCGCCATGGCTGACGCTGTCGTGGCTGTTGCTGCCGCAGCTGATGATCGCGTGGATGATCTGGGAGACCGATGGCGTCGCCTCGCCGTACTACGTCGGCCTGAACCTGGCGATCTTCGCCTCGGGTATCGCGCTGCCGTTCGGCCTGTGGCAGAACGTGGTGTTCGGCGGCCTGTCGTACCTTTGCTATCTGGTGGCCTGCCTGCTGCATCCGGACGGCCTGCATCCGGTCGGCACCTTCCTGGTCAACTCGCTGTTCGTGCTGTTTGCCGGCGCCGCCAGCGCGGTCTACACCTACTTCAACGAGAAGGGCCGCTTCCAGCTGTTCCGGCTGAAGGAAGAACTGGCCAACAAGAACGACGAGCTCGCCCGCATCAACGAGAATCTGGCGCAGATCAAGGGCCAGCTGCTGCAGCAGGAGAAGATGGCCGCGGTCGGTACGCTGGCCGCGGGGCTGCTGCACGAGGTCAACAACCCGGTCAATTTCTGCCTGATGGCGATCGAGATCGCGCTGGAGGAACCGCAGGCCAAGGAGAGCGCCTCGCTGCAGGAATGCCTGATCGACGCCCGGCAAGGGATGCAGCGGATCCAGCATATCGTCTCGGACCTGAAGATCTTTGCCTATCGGCAACCCGGCGCCGAGGTCGAGGGCCGCCCCTTCCTGTTCGAGAAGGCGCTCGACTCGGCCAGCCGGCTGACCGCGCACGAACTGCGCGGCGTGCGGATGACGCGCGAGCTGCCGCCGGACACGCTGGTGTTCGGCGACGAGGCCGCCATCATCGGCGTGCTGATCAACCTGTTCTCGAACGCCGCGCTGGCGATGCGCAAGGCCGGCACGCCGGCACCGGCGATCCATACCACCGTGGTGTGGAAGGACGGCCGGCTGCACGTCAACGTACGCGACAACGGCCCGGGCATCCCCAGCGAGAATCTCGCGCGCGTGTTCGAGCCTTTCTTCACCACGCGCGAGGTCGGCCAGGGCCTGGGCCTGGGCCTGTCGATCAGCTATGCGGTGATCGAGCGGCATGGCGGCGTGCTGTTCGCCGAAAGCGAACTGGGCCAGTGGGCCGCGTTCAGCTTCGATCTGCCGCGGGCGGAATGAGCGCGCCATGACGGAACAGCGGACAGACATGCGGACAGAGCCGCGGACCGAACTGCGGACCGATTTGCGCCAGCCGCGGCTGACCGTGCTCTACGTCGACGACGAGGAGATGGCCTGCAAGTATTTCGCCCGCGCCGCCGGCGCGGAGTACGAAGTGCTGCTCGCCCAGGGCGCGGACCAGGCCATCGAGATGCTGCGCAACGACAGCGGCCGCACCGCGGTGCTGGTCACCGACTTCCGCATGCCGGGGCGCAACGGCGCCGATCTGCTGCGGCAGGTCGCCGCCGAGTATCCGCAGATCGTGCGGATCCTGGTGACGGCCTACGCCGACAAGGACATGCTGCTGCAGACCGTCAACAGCGGCGAGGTGTTTCGCATCCTCGAGAAGCCGCTCGGCCTGCAGGCGGTGCGGGATGTGCTGGCGCTCGCGCGGGAGCGTCATCGCGAACGGCAGTCGCGGCACCAGCGGCTGACCGCGATCGACGAGACGCTGGCTTTCCTCGCGCACGAACTTAACACCCCGCTGGCGGCTATCGCGAATTTCGCCCGCGGTGTTGAAAGCCGCAGCAGCGCCGAATACGATCCGCAGCGCCAGGCCGAGATCGGCCAGGCGGCCGCGGTGATGCACAGCAATGCGCAGTACTGCCTGGCGGTGATCTCGTCGTTCCTGCAGTCGGTGCGCGGCAATGGCGAACGGCCGCTGACCAGCGAGAACGATCGCGACATCACCGCAGGCAGCCTGATCATGGCGCTGCTCGACAGCTATCCGTTCACCGGGCCGCAGCGCAACTGGGTCGAGGTCGAACTGCACGGCGACTTCATCGTCCATACGCTGCCGAACTGCGTGTCGCTGGTGCTGTCGTCGCTGCTGAACAATGGCTTGCGGGCGCTGACCGATGTCCCCAAGCCGTCGCTGCGCTTCCGTGTCGTGGCGCAGCCCGACCCCGTGATCTGCATCAGCGACAACGGTCCAGGCATTCCGCCCGACGTGATGGAGCGCCTGCTGGTCGATCCGGTCACCACGCATGCCGCCGCCGGCGGAAATGGCCTCGGCATGATTTTCTGCAACCGCGTCATGCAGTCGTTCGGCGGCGGCATCCGGATCGAATCGATTCCGGGCGCCGGCACCACCGTGACGCTGGAATTCCCTCAGACGAAGAATCGAATGCACAGCAATAGGAGCGGTCAATGAACGAACCGAACGACAACCAGGCATCGCCTCCCGCGATTCTGTTCGTCGACGACGAGGCCACCGCGGTCAAGTATTTCCAGAGGGCGATCGGCGGGCTGGCGCCCGTGGTCACCGGCGGTTCGGTCGAGGAGGGCAAGGCGCTGCTCGAAGCCCATGGCGACACGCTGGCCGTGCTGGTCTCCGACCAGCGCATGCCGGGCGAATACGGCAACGAGCTGCTGCGCCATGCGCGCGAGCACTATCCGCATATCGTCCGCATCCTGACCACCGCGTATTCCGAGCTCGAGTCGACCGTGCAGGCGGTCAACGAAGGGCAGATCCACCGCTATATCAAGAAGCCGTGGGACATCACCGCGCTGCGCATGGAGCTCAAGCAGGCGCTGGAGATCGCCGGCCTGCGACGCGAACGCGACCAGCTGGTGCGCGAGAAGCTGAGCGTGATCCAGCGCCAGACGCTGGCGGGGCGCATCGGCATGGTGCGCGCGCTGTGCGCCAGCCTGATCGGTCCGGAGCGCTTCCAGCCGGTCGAGACCTATCTGGCCGCCGCCGTGATGGCCGGTGCCAAGGGTCCGGAGCCCGACTGGGCCAGGATGGACTACGCCGACCTGATCGGCGCCGAAAGCCAGCGCAGCGGCGCCTTCGGCCATGCGGTGGCGAGCCGGCTGGCACAACTGCGCAGCGCGCATGACGCGGCGGCGGGTGCCGACGCGCTGGCGGTGATCGCGCAGCAGCTGGGCGAGGCGGTGCGCCGCGATGGTGACGCGCTGGTGTGGCTGTCGTTGCCGGTGCTGTCCGAATTCCTCGGCGCGCCGGTCGGCACCGCGGTGTCGGACCAGCACGCAGCGTGGTTTGCCGCGCTGCTGTGGCTCGATCGCAGCGGCAATGCGCTGCAGATGCTGCGCGACGGCAATACCATCGTCTCGCGCCTGGCGCCGGCATCGACGCAGTTCGGCGCCGACCGGCTGGCGATCTGGATCGAGCAGTTCTGACCGAACCTGACAGCATCTGAAGGAAGCCGGTTCGCTTCCTTCCGCCGGGAGCGGGGCAATGAAAAACGGGGCCTGGGCCCCGTTTTTTTACGCCTGCTTTCTGGCTAGCGGCACGTCATGCCTGCGCGCCGTAGTTCGGATCGTCGCGGTCGGCCCCGCCGGCCTTCTTTTCGCCCTTGATCAGGTCCTCGCGCTTGACGCCCAGCCACATGGCCAGCGCCGCGGCGACGAACACCGACGAATAGATGCCGAACAGGATGCCCACCGTCAGCGCCAGCGCGAAGTAGTGCAGCGTCGGACCGCCGAAGAAGAACATCGACAGCACCATCATCTCGGTCGAGCCGTGCGTGATGATGGTTCGCGAGATGGTGCTGGTGATCGCGTTGTCGATGACCTCGTGGGTATTCATCTTGCGGAACTTGCGGAAGTTCTCGCGGATCCGGTCGAAGATCACCACCGACTCGTTGACCGAATAGCCGAGCACCGCCAGCACCGCCGCCAGCACCGACAGCGAGAATTCCCACTGGAAGAAGGCGAAGAAGCCCAGGATGATCACGATGTCGTGCAGGTTGGCGATGATGCCCGCCACCGCGAACTTCCATTCGAAGCGGATCGACAGGTAGATCACGATGCCGGCGATCACGCACAGCAGCGCCAGCAGGCCGTCGGTGGCCAGCTCCTTGCCGACCTGCGGGCCGACGAATTCGACGCGCTGCAGGTTGGCGTCGGGCGAGACCGCCTTGAGCGCGCCCATCACCTGCTCGCTCTGCTGTGCCGAGCTGACCGGCTTGCCGTCGGCGCCTTTCTGCAGCGGCAGGCGGATCATCACGTCGCGCGAGGTGCCGAAGTTCTGCACCTGCACGTCGGTGTAGCCGAGCTTGCCGACCTGGCCGCGGATCCGTTCCAGGTCGGCGGGTTGCTGGTAGCTGACCTCCATCACCGTGCCGCCGGTGAATTCGATCGACAGGTGCAGGCCCTTCTGCCAGAGGAAAAAGACGGCGGCGAAGAACGTCACGAAGGAGATCACGTTGAAGATCAACGCGTGCTTCATGAACGGAATGTCGCGCCGGATGCGGAAGAATTCCATGGTGAATCCTGTATCTGCTGCAGCGTGCTGCGTTCGGGTGTTTCGTTCGAGGGTATCGTGCGAAGGTGACGTTCGAGGGTGACGTTCGAGTCTGGCCGTCAGGCCGGAGCCGCGGGGCAGGGCCCCGCCGCGCTCACGCTCATTGCCCTCACTTGTTGGCCACGGTGCCCTTGTTGTCCGGGCCGGGCTTCCAGATCTGGCCGATCGACACGCTCTGCAGCTTCTTCTTGCGGCCGTACCAGAGGTTGACCAGGCCGCGGTTGAAGAACACCGCCGAGAACACCGACGTCAGGATGCCCAGGCAGTGCACCACCGCGAAGCCGCGCACCGGGCCCGAACCGAAGGCCAGCAGCGCCAGGCCGGCGATCAGCGTGGTCACGTTCGAGTCCAGGATCGTGGCCCAGGCGCGGTCGAAGCCGACCGCGATCGCCATCTGCGGCGACGCCCCCGCGCGCAGTTCCTCGCGGATGCGCTCGTTGATCAGCACGTTGGCGTCGATCGCCATGCCCAGCACCAGCGCGATGGCCGCGATGCCGGGCAGCGTCAGCGTGGCCTGCAGCATCGACAGCACCGCGATCAGCAGCAGCAGGTTGACGCCAAGCGCGATCACCGAGAACACGCCGAACAGCAGGTAGTACAGCACCATGAAGACGGCGATCGCGGCAAAGCCGTAGGCCACCGAGTCGAAGCCCTTCTCGATGTTGTCGGCGCCCAGCGACGGGCCGATGGTGCGTTCCTCGATGATGTCCATCGGCGCGGCCAGCGAGCCGGCGCGCAGCAGCAGCGCGAGGTCGTTGGCGGCCTCGGTCGAGTACGAGCCGGTGATCTGGAAGCTCGAGCCCAGTTCGGACTGGATCGTCGCCACCGTCAGCACTTCACCCTTGCCCTTCTCGAACAGCACGATGCCCATCGGCTTGCCGATGTTCTCGCGCGAGACGTCGCGCAGCACGCGGCCGCCCTGGGCGTCGAGCTTGATGTTGACCGACGGGCGCTGGTTCTGGTCGAAGCCGGCCGACGCGCTTTCGATGCGGTCGCCGGTGAAGATCACCTGCTTCTTCAGCACCACCGGGGCGCCGTTGCCGTGCAGGAACAGCTCGCTGCCGAACGGGATCGGATCGCCCTGGCGCGGGGCGCGCGGCGCGTCCGGATCGACCAGGCGGGCCTCCAGCGTGGCGGTGCGGCCGATGATGTCCTTGGCCTTGGCGGTGTCCTGCACGCCCGGCAGCTGCACCACGATGCGCTCCGCGCCTTGCTGCTGGATCACCGGCTCGGCCACGCCCAGTTCATTGACGCGGTTGTGCAGCGTGGTGATGTTCTGCTTCACGGCGGCGTCCTGCACCGCGCGGCGCGCCACCTCGGTGAAGGTGCCGACCACGTTGTTGCCGTCCATCGCGAAGGTCAGGTCCGGCAGGCTGTCGGCCAGCACGCCGCGCGCGCGGGTGGCGTCCTCGGGGTTGTTGAAGCGCACCGTCACGCGGTCGCCGTTGCGGTCCACGCCGCCGTGGCGGATGCCCTTGTCGCGCAGCACGGTGCGCGCGTCGCCGGCCAGGCTGTCCAGCTTCTTGTCTACCGCGCCCTTCATGTCGACCTGCAGCAGGAAGTGCACGCCGCCGCGCAGGTCCAGGCCCAGGTACATCGGCAGCGCATGCAGCGAGGTCAGCCACTTCGGCGAGCCGGACAGCAGGTTCAGCGCGACCACATAGGTCGGATCGTTGGGATCGGGATTGAGCGCGCGCGACAGCACGTCCTTGGCGCGCAGCTGCTCGTCGGTGGTGCGGAAGCGCGCCTTGACCGAGCCGGACTGTCCCGACACGTCATAGAACACGCCGTCGGGCTGCAAGCCGTTCTGCGCCAGCACCTGCTCGATCTGCTTCTGCATCGCCAGATCGACCTTGACGGTGGCCTTGCCCGACGAGACCTGCACCGCAGGCGCCTCGCCGAAGAAGTTGGGCAGCGTATAGATGATGCCGATGGCAAGCGCCACCAGGATCACGAGGTATTTCCAAAGCGGATAGCGATTCATCTTCGGCCAGTCTTTCTACGGTCTTTCTACGGCCGGCGCAGCGCGCGGACGGGAATCCGCGGGCGTATCGCGCAGGCAACCGGTTGGCAAACAGCCGCCTGGCCCGACCGGAGACTTCCCGGGGCGGGGCCAGGCGGCTGTGCGGGCACGCTATTGGCGGCGTGCCGGAACCTTGCGGCGGACCCGCAAGGCCTGAGAGAGCGAGGGGCTCAGAGCGCCTTCAGCGAACCCTTCGGCAGCACCGCGGTGACGGCGTTCTTCTGCACCGTGATCTCGGTGCCTTCGGCGATTTCCAGCGTCACATACTGCTCGTTGACCTTGGTGACCCGGCCCAGGATGCCGCCGGCGGTGACGACTTCGTCGTTCTTGGCCAGCGCTTCCAGCATCGCCTTGGCTTCCTTCTGCCGCTTCATCTGCGGGCGGATCATGATGAACCACAGCACCGCGAACATCAGGATGATCGGCAGGAAACTCATCAGGCCACCCGCCGCGCCGCCGGCCCCGCCGGCGGTCTGGGCAAATGCGTTCGAAATCAGCACGTTGCTTCTCCGTCACAAAATTGATTCAAGGAATCGGGCATTCTATCACCCGGTTCGGCCCGTTCAGCGGCTTGCGTCGCCTTGCCGGGCCCGCCCGTCGCGGGCCGCCGGCGGCAGGGCGGCCGGGGCCGTCTTACTGCGTGCCGCGCGCCCGGTCGGCGGCGAACTGGCGGCGGAAGGCGTCGAAGCGGTGCTGCTCGATCGCCTCGCGGATTTCGCGCATCAGCTGCAGGTAGTAATACAGATTGTGGATCGTATTGAGCCGCGCGCCCAGAATTTCTCCGACCCGGTGCAGATGGTGCAGATAGGCCCGCGAGAAATTGCGGCAGGTGTAGCAGGCGCAGCTTTCGTCCAGCGGGCGCGGGTCGTTGCGGTGCGCCGCGTTCTTGATCTTGACGTCGCCGAAGCGGGTAAACAGCCAGCCGTTGCGGGCATTGCGGGTCGGCATCACGCAGTCGAACATGTCGACGCCGGAGGCCACGCCCGCCACCAGGTCCTCCGGCGTGCCGACGCCCATCAGATAGTGCGGCTTGTCCGCCGGCAGCCGCGGGCCGACGTGTTCGAGCACCCGCATCATGTCTTCCTTGGGCTCGCCGACCGACAGGCCGCCGATCGCCAGGCCATGGAAGCCCAGCTCCGACAGCCCGGCCAGCGATTCGTCGCGCAGGTCCTCGAACATGCCGCCCTGGACGATGCCGAACAGCGCGTTCGGGTTGGCCAGCCGCTCGAACTCGTCGCGCGAGCGCTTGGCCCAGCGCAGGCTCATGCGCATCGAGCGCGCGGCCTCCTCGTGCGTGGCCGGGCGGCCCTCGATCTCGTACGGCGTGCATTCGTCGAACTGCATCACGATGTCCGAGTTCAGCGTGCGCTGGATCTGCATCGAGATCTCGGGCGACAGGAACAGCTTGTCGCCGTTGACCGGCGAGGCGAAGGTCACGCCTTCCTCGGTGATCTTGCGCAGCTCGCCCAGCGAGAACACCTGGAAGCCGCCCGAATCGGTCAGGATCGGCTTGTCCCAGCCGATGAAGCGGTGCAGGCCCTGGTGGGTGTCGATGACCTCCAGCCCGGGCCGCAGCCACAGATGGAAGGTATTGCCCAGGATGATCTGCGCGCCGATTTCGTTGAGCTCCAGCGGCGACATCGCCTTGACCGAGCCATAGGTGCCGACCGGCATGAAGATCGGCGTCTCGACCACGCCGTGGTTCAGGGTGACGCGGCCGCGGCGGGCGTTGCCGTCGGTGGTGAGCAGTTCGAATTCGAGCATGGCGTAGGGGTGGCGGAGATTCGGTGGGCCGGGGCGTGCCGGGGCAGGGCGCGGGCGGCGGTTCAGGGCTGGCGCTGCAGCAGCATCGCGTCGCCGTAGCTGAAGAAGCGATAGCGCTGCTCGACCGCATGGCGATAGGCGATGCGGATCGGCTCGATGCCGGCCAGCGCCGACACCAGCATCAGCAGCGTCGACTTGGGCAGATGGAAGTTGGTGATCAGCGCGTCGACCAGCCGGAAGCGATAGCCCGGCGTGATGAAGATGTCGGTGTCGCCGCTGCCGGCCCGCAGTTCGCCTTCGGGCGTCGCGGCCGATTCCAGCGCGCGCAGCGAGGTGGTGCCGACCGCGATCACGCGGCCGCCGGCGGCGCGGGTGTCGCGCACCGCCTGCGCCAGTTCCTCGGAGATCGCGTACCACTCCGAATGCATCTTGTGCTCGGCCAGGTTCTCCGTGCGCACCGGCTGGAAGGTGCCGGCGCCGACGTGCAGCGTCAGGAAGGCGCGCCGCACGCCGTGGGCGTCGAGCCGGGCGAACAGCGCGTCGTCGAAATGCAGCCCGGCCGTCGGCGCCGCCACCGCGCCCGGATGGCGCGCATAGACGGTTTGGTAGCGGCTCTCGTCGTAGGCGTCCGGATCGTGCGTGATATAGGGCGGCAGCGGCAGGCGGCCGAAGCGCTCGATCAGGTCCAGCGCCGGCTCGGGAAAGCGCAGCGTGAAAAACTGGTCCACGCGCGGGCCGACCGTGACATCAAAAGCATCGGCCAGCCGCAGCGTGCTGCCCTCGGCCGGCGTCTTCGAGGCGCGCACCTGGGCCAGCACCGTGTCGGCGTCGAGCACGCGCTCGACCAGCACCTCGACCTTGCCGCCGCTGGCCTTCTGGCCGAAGAAGCGGGCCTTGATCACGCGGGTGTCGTTGAACACCAGCAGGTCGTCCGGGCGCAGATAGTCGGTCAGGTCGGCGAAGGCGCGATCGTCCAGCTCGGTGGCGCCGTCCGCGCCGGTCCGCACGACCAGCAGCCGGCTCGCGCTGCGGTCGGGCAGCGCGGTCTGGGCGATCAGTTCGGGGGGCAGCGGAAAGTCGAAATCGGACAGCGTCAGCATAAAAGGACAGGGACCGGCGCCTCGCAACGAGGCCGGCGGCAGGTGCAAAAGGGGCAGCGGGTCGGGATACCGCCGGTGGCGCCTGGAGCGCGCGGCGCAGGCATGGGTACAATCGGCGGACCCGCTATTGTAAGGCTTCGGCCGCCAGGCTTGCCGCCATGGCCGTGATGGCGGGTATTCCGCCGGGGCGACCCGCGGAGCGCCGACGGCCCCGCCGTTTCCCACGATCCGATCCGACACGCCCGCGGCGCCGCCGCGCCCTGCCGACCACGCCTCGATGCCCGTCACCGCCAGCGAACGCACGCCCGAGCCAGACGCCCAGCCGCAATCGGCCAAGCCGGCTGTCAAGTCCGCCAAGTCCGGCGCTCCCGCCAAGGCCGACGCGCCCGCCAAATCGGGCAAGCCCGCCGCGCCGTCGTCGGCGATGGCCAAGCTCGCCAAGCTGGGCCTGAAGCGCGACGTCGACCTGGTGCTGCATCTGCCGATGCGCTACGAGGACGAGACCACGCTGCTGCCGATCAGGGAGGCCGTGCATCGCGCGGGCCTGGGCTTCGCCGTGCAGGTCGAGGGGGAGGTGGTGTCCAACGAGGTCACGCTGCGGCCGCGCCGGCAACTGGTGGTGCGCATCGCCGACGACAGCGGCGAGCTGACGCTGCGCTTTCTCAATTTCTACGGCAGCCAGGCAAAGCAGATGGCCGAGGGCGTGCGGCTGCGCGTGCGCGGCGAAGTCCGCGGCGGCTTCTTCGGCGCTGAGATGATCCATCCCGTCGTGCGCCCGGTCGGCCCCGACGAGCCGCTGCCGGACCGCTTGACGCCGGTCTATCCCGCTACCGCCGGCATCTCGCAGGCCTATCTGCGCAAGGCGATCGGCGGGGCGCTGCAGCGCACGCCGCTGCCGGAGACGCTGCCGCGGCCGCTGCTCGACGGCCCGCTGGCGCCGTTGAAGCTGCAGCCGCTGGCCGAATCGCTGCGGCTGCTCCATGCGCCGCCGCCGCAGGTCGACGAGGCCGCGCTGATCGA
>NZ_JCBAJO010000319.1:0-4230 GCF_059772245.1 Cupriavidus sp. R6-3 | reverse complement strand
ATCGGGCGGCGATAGCCGTCAGCCGGTGCCGCGTCCCGCCGCATGCCTTCGCGCGACCCCTCGCGCGGGCCATGGCGGTACGCAGCGCCGGCGGCGAAGGAAAAGCGTCCCGACTATGCTGGTCTTTATCATCCGGCGCCTGATGCAGAGCGTGGTCGTGCTCTTCGTCATGTCGCTGCTGGTCTTTCTCGGTGTGTTCGCCATCGGCAATCCGGTGGACATCCTGATCAATCCGCAGGCCGATCAGGAAGACATCAAGCGCACCATCGCCGCGCTCGGCCTCGACAAGCCCCTGTGGGAGCAGTACTGGATCTTCCTGACCAATGCGCTGCAGGGCAATCTGGGCATCTCGTTCGCGCACGGCACGCCGGCGCTGAAGCTGATCTTCGAGCGGATGCCGGCGACCATGGAGCTGGCGATCTGCGCGATCCTGCTGGCGATCGTGCTCGGCATCCCGCTCGGCCTGTGGGCGGGCCTGCGGCCCAACGGCATCGCCGGCAAGTCGATCATGACGGTGTCGATCCTGGGCTTCTCGCTGCCGACCTTCTGGGTCGGCCTGATGCTGATCATGGTGTTCGCGGTGCAGCTCGGCTGGCTGCCGTCGAACGGGCGCGGACAGACCGTCTCGGTACTCGGCATCCCGGTCAGCTTCCTGACCGTCGACGGCATCCGCCATCTGGTGCTGCCGGCCGTCACGCTGTCACTGCTCAATATCGCGATGGTGATCCGGCTGACGCGCGCCGGCACCCAGGAGGCGATGCTGCAGGACTACGTCAAGTTCGCGCGCGCCAAGGGCCTGTCGAACACGCGCATCGTCGGCGTGCATGTGCTCAAGAACATCCTGATCCCGATCGTCACCGTGATCGCGCTGCAGTTCGGCTCGATCATCGCCTTCGCCATCGTCACCGAGACGATCTTCGCCTGGCCCGGCATGGGCAAGCTGATCATCGATTCGATTCAGCTGCTGGACCGGCCGGTGATCGTCGCCTACCTGATGGTGATCGTGACGCTGTTCATCCTGATCAACCTGGCGGTCGACATCATCTACAGCGTGCTCGATCCGCGCGTGCGCATCGCCGACAACAAGGGCTGATCCCATGACCATCGCTACGCAACCGGGCACGCCGGACGGACTGCCGGCTCCCACCACCGATATTCCCGCCGGCCCGCCGGGCACCCCGACCGGCACGCCGACGCCGTCCGCCGCGGCGGCCGTCGACACGCCATGGCGCCGCTTCGCCCGGCAGTTCTTCTCGAGCAAGATCGCGGTGGCGGGCCTGGCCGTGCTGATCGCGATCGTGCTGATCGCGATCTTCGCGCCGTGGCTGGCGCCGCAGGATCCCTACGACCTCGCCACGCTGGACGTGCTCGATGCGCGCCTGGCCCCGGGCGAGGTGGCCGGCAACGGCATGACCTTCCTGCTGGGCTCGGACGAGCAGGGCCGCGACATCCTGTCGGCGGTGATGTACGGCCTGCGCATCAGCATCGGCGTCGGCGTGGTCAGCACGGTGATCGCGCTGGTGCTGGGCGCCACGCTGGGGCTGATCGCCGGCTTCGTCGGCGGACGCGTCGAGGCGCTGATCATGCGCGTCGCCGATCTGCAGCTGTCGTTCCCGCCGATCCTGCTGGCGCTGATCCTGCTGGCCTTCCTGCGTCCGGGCATCGGCAATATCGTGATCGCGCTGGTGGCGGTGCAGTGGGCCTACTACGCGCGCACCACGCGCAGCGCGGCGCTGGTCGAGCGGCGCAAGGAATATATCGAGGCGGCCACGTGCCTGGGCCTGCCGGCGCGGCGCATCATGTTCCGCCACCTGCTGCCCAACTGCCTGCCGCCGCTGATCGTGATCGCCGCGCTGCAGGTGGCCTCGGCGATCACGCTGGAGGCCACGCTGTCCTTCCTCGGCCTGGGCGTGCCGATCACCGAGCCGTCGCTCGGTTCGCTGATCTCGAACGGCCAGCAGTACATGCTGTCCGGCAAGTACTGGATCAGCTTCTTCCCCGGCATTGCGCTGGTGATCACCATCGTCGCGATGAACCTGGTCGCCGACCAGCTGCGCGACGTCCTGAACCCGCGCCTGCAGACGCTTTAAGAGACGACGCCACAAGGGGAATACCGGATGAGCGGCAAACCAACACTGCTGGTCGAGGACCTGGAGACGCATTTCTTCACGCGCGGCGGCGTCGCGCGCGCGGTCGATCGCGTGTCCTTCTCGATCGGCCGCGGC
Organism: Cupriavidus sp. R6-3; assembly: GCF_059772245.1. Taxonomy (NCBI): domain Bacteria; kingdom Pseudomonadati; phylum Pseudomonadota; class Betaproteobacteria; order Burkholderiales; family Burkholderiaceae; genus Cupriavidus; species Cupriavidus sp. R6-3. The sequence continues at coordinate 2,005 of NZ_JCBAJO010000319.1, read as the reverse complement.
GAGATCATGGGCCTGGTCGGCGAGTCCGGCTCGGGCAAGTCGATGACCGGCTATTCGATCATGGGACTGATCGACCCGCCGGGGCAGGTGGTCGGCGGGCGCATCGAGCTGACCAGCCGCGACGGCGTCACGCGCGACCTGCGCAGGCTGACGCCGGCGCAGATGCGCAACGTGCGCGGCAACCGCATCGCGATGATCTTCCAGGATCCGATGATGACGCTGAACCCGGTGCTGCGCATCGATACGCAGATGATCGAGGCGGTGCTGGCGCACGAGAAGGTGGACAAGGCCGTGGCGCGCGAGCGCGCGCGCAATGCGCTGGCGCGGGTCGGCATTCCGTCGCCGGACGAGCGGCTGCAGGCCTATCCGCACCAGTTCTCCGGCGGCATGCGCCAGCGCGTGGCGATCGCCATCGCGCTGCTGAACAAGCCGGACCTGATCATCGCCGACGAGCCGACCACCGCGCTCGACGTGACGATCCAGGGCCAGATCCTCTACGAGATGCAGAAGCTGTGCCGCGAGTCGGGCACCGCGCTGATCTGGATCACGCACGACCTGTCGGTGATCGCGGGCCTGGCCGACAGCGTCTGCGTGATGTACGCCGGCAGGATCGTCGAGGCCGGCGATGTGCGGCAGGTGCTCGAGCGTCCCGAACATCCCTACACGCACGGGCTGATCGGCTCGGCGCCGTCGCGCAATCCGCGCGGCACGCCGCTGCGGCAGATCCCCGGCATGACGCCGTCGCTGCTGAACCTGCCCGGCGGCTGCGCCTTCCGCGAGCGCTGCCCGCGCGCCACCGAGATCTGCCGCACCGAGCCGCCGCTGAGCAGCACGCCAGACGGACGGCGCCTGCGCTGCTTCCATCCGGTGCTCGAAACCCAGGAGGCCGCATGAACGGCATGACCGATATGTCCGTGATCGACGCGCCCGCCGCCGGGGCATCGACGACCCCGGCCGCGGCAAGCGAGACGCCGCTGCTGGAGCTGCGCGGCGTCTCCAAGCGCTTCGTCAAGTCGCTCGACGCCGCCGCCCGCATCGCCAATCTGTTCGGCGCGCATGCGAAGGAAGAAGTGGTGCACGCGGTCGACCATGTCGACCTGGCCATCCGCGCCGGCGAGGTGGTCGGCCTGGTCGGCGAATCGGGCTGCGGCAAGTCGACGCTGGGCCGGATGGCGGTCGGCCTGCATACGCTGACCGAAGGCACGCGGCTGTGGAAGGGCGTGGACCTGGAGCAGCTGCCGGCCGAGAAGAAGCGCGAGAAGCAGCTGGCGATCCAGATGATCTTCCAGGACCCGTATGCCTCGCTGAACCCGCGGCTGCGCGTGCTGGATATTGTCGGCGAGGCGCCGGTGGTGCACGGCATCGTGCCGGCCTCGGGCCAGAAGGCCTATGTCGAGGAGATGCTGACCCGGGTGGGCATGGACCCGACCGTGCTGCGGCGCTTTCCGCACCAGTTCTCCGGCGGCCAGCGCGCGCGCATCGGCATCGCGCGGGCGCTGGCGGTCAGGCCGGAATTCCTGGTCTGCGACGAGTCGGTGGCGGCGCTAGACGTGTCGATCCAGGCCCAGGTGCTGAACCTGTTCATGCGGCTGCGCGAGGAACTGAACCTCACCTACCTGTTCATCAGCCACGATCTCGGCGTGGTCAAGCACATCAGCGACCGCGTGGTGATCATGTACCTGGGCCGCGTGGTCGAATCGGCGCCGACCGAGCAGGTGTTCGCCGCCCCGAACCATCCGTACACGCAGGCGCTGCTGGCCGAGGCGCCCAAGCTGGAGGTCGGCAAGAAGACCTATGTGGCGATCCAGGGCGAGATTCCGTCGCCGCTGCATCCGCCTTCGGGCTGCCACTTCCATCCGCGCTGCCCGTACGCGATGCCGCGTTGCCGCGAGGAGGCGCCCGCGCTGAAGGAGATCGCACCGCTGCGGATGTCGGCCTGCCATCTGAACGACCAGCGCTGAGCGGCTCGCCGTACGGCCATCGGGGCACCGTCAGGCGGCCGTCC
>NZ_JCBAJO010000318.1:0-4236 GCF_059772245.1 Cupriavidus sp. R6-3 | reverse complement strand
ACCTGCCGGCCCGCCGACGAATGGCGCGCGCTGCTGCGCGGCATGGGCATGACGCTGCGCGAGGTGCCACTGCCGCGCGATGCGCATGGCGCCAATGTGCTGATGGTCGGCACGCTCGATTCGGTCGATGCGGTCGATGGGGTCGATGCAGTCGATGCGGTCGGTGCGGCCGATGCGCTCGATGCTTCGGACGCGCCCAAGGGGCAGGCCGTGCGGGCCATGCAGGCGGCGCAGGCCGAGCCCGGCGCCGCGTCCCGGGAGGAGGCGGCACGCTCCTCGGCCACGACCTCCGCCGCGGCCTCCACCACCGCCTCCACCGGCGAGCTGGAGCCGCTTTGATACAATCGCGCCGCCCATCGGTGCCCGCCACCGACCGCAACGCCGGCAACCCCGGCCGCCCCCGCAATATCGGCGACGCGCCGCAACGCGCCGCAACGCATCCCGATCGTCCGCTGTCCCCGTCCGTGTCCGCCCTGCAGTTCTCCCATTTCACCGTCACCAGTTGCCTGGGCCATGGCCTGGCCGCGACCTCCGCGGCCTTGCGCGCCCAGCGCAGCGGACTCGCGCCCTGCCGCTTCGGCGACGTGCGGCTGCGCACCCATGTCGGCGAGGTCGCCGGCGTCGACGACGCCCCGCTGCCGGCCGAATTCGCCAGCTTCGACTGCCGCAACAACCGGCTGGCGCGGCTGGCGCTCGAACAGGACGGCTTCGCCGAGCGCGTGCGCGAGGCCATCGCGCGATATGGCGCCCACCGTATCGGCGTGTTTCTCGGCACCAGCACCGGCGGCATCCTCGAGACCGAGCAGGCCTACCGGCGTCGCGATCCCGCGACCGGCGCGCTGCCGCCCGACTTCGACTACGCGCACCGGCACAGCCCGTTCTCGCTGCCGGCCTTCGTGCGCGCGTACCTGGGCCTGACCGGTCCGGCTGCGGCGATCTCGTCGGCCTGCTCGTCGGGCGCCAAGGTGTTCGCCTCGGCGCGCCGGATGATCGAGGTCGGGCTGATCGACGCGGCGCTGGTGGGCGGCGTCGATTCGCTGTGCCACACCACGCTGTACGGCTTTCACTCGCTGGAGCTGGTGTCGGCCGAGCCCTGCCGGCCCTACGATGCGCGGCGCAACGGCATCTCGATCGGCGAAGGCGGCGCGTTCGGGCTGCTGGAACGGTTGCCCGAATCTTTGCCCGAATCTTTGCCCGAATCTTTGCCCGAATCTTTGGCCGAATCCCTGCCCGAATCACTGCCAGGCTCCGGCGCGGCGGCGCTGCCCGACGACGCGGTGCTGCTGTGCGGCGTCGGCGAATCCAGCGATGCGCATCACATGTCGAGCCCGCATCCGGACGGACTGGGCGCACGGCTGGCGATGGAGCAGGCGCTGGCCGACGCCGGACTGACGCCGGCCGACATCGACTACATCAATCTGCATGGCACCGCGACGCCGAGCAACGACGCCGCCGAGGGCAAGGCCGTGCTCGCGCTGTTCGGCACGACGCCCTGCAGCTCGACCAAGGGCGCGACCGGCCATACGCTGGGCGCGGCCGGCGCGATCGAGGCGGTGATCAGCGCGCTGGCGCTGCGCGAGGGCTGGCTGCCGGCCGGCATTGCCGATACCGAGCTCGATCCCGCGCTGCCGGTGGGCTATCTGCTGCGCACCGGGACGGCCGATGCCGGCCATCGCCTCCGCTACGCGCTGAGCAATGCCTTCGGCTTCGGCGGCTCCAATTGCAGCCTGCTGTTTGGCCGCGCCGACGCGCATTTGCAAGGCGCACGGTCATGACGGCGCCGGTGTTCGTCGAAGGGATCGGCCTGCTCGGTCCGGGACTCACGGACTGGCAGCAAGGGGCGGCAGTGCTGCGCGCGGAGACTCCCTATTTGCACGCCGCCACCGCGTTGCCCGCGCCGGAAGGGCTGCCGTCGGCCGAGCGCCGGCGCACCGGCCCCGCGGTCAAGCTCGCGCTCGCAGTGGGCCGGCAGGCGATCGCCGCCAGCGGACGCGATGCCGCCACGCTGGCAACCGTGTTCAGCGCCTCGGGCGCGGACGGCCACAACTATCACGCGATCTGCGAATCGCTGGCCGGCGACGATCCCATGATCTCGCCGACCCGCTTCCACAACTCGGTGCACAACGCACCGGCCGGCTACTGGAGCATCGCGACCGGCGCGATGGCGCCGTCCAACGCGATGTGCGCGCACGACGGCAGCTTTGCCGCGGGCCTGCTCGATGCCTACAGCCAGGTGCTGGCGACCGGCTCGCCCTGCGTGCTGATCGCCTACGACACCGACTATCCCGAGCCGCTGCGCAGTGCGCGGCCGATTCCCGATGCGTTCGGCCTCGCGCTGGTGCTGACGGCCGAGCCGGGTGCGGCGACGCTGGCGAGCCTGCGGCCATCGCTGGTCCTCGAAGGCGACGCGCCGACACCGACGCCGATGGCCGATGCCGCGCTGGAAGCGCTACGCGCCGCCATCCCGGCCGCGCGCGCCCTGCCCTTGCTGCAGGCGCTGGCACGCGGCGACGACACCACGGCGGTGCTCGATTATCTGGACCCGCTGCGGCTGCGCGTCGAGGTCGCGCCATGGCGGTGAACGACGCCCACGACCCGAACGACGCCAACGACGCCCGCGACGTCGGCGCGTCGCCGGCCGCCATGCCGCCCGGCACGCCGGTCCGGCGCGACTGGATCGCCGCGCATATCCCCCATCGCGGCGCGATGTGCCTGCTCGACGAGGTGGTCGACTGGAATGCGCAGCGCATCCGCTGCGAGGCACGCAACCACACGTCGCCCGAGCATCCGTTGCGTGCCGAAGGAAGGCTGGCCGCGCTGTGCGGCATCGAATATGCCGCGCAGGCGATGGCCGTGCATGGCGCGCTGCTGCGCACCGGCGCCGCGGCCACGCCGAGCCTTGGCTATCTGGCCAGCGTGCGCAAGGTCGAGATCTTCGTCGAGCGGCTCGATACCGTGGCGGTGCCGCTGACGATCGAGGCAGAACGCATCGGCGGCGACGATCGACAGGTGCTCTACGAATTCTCGCTGCGTGGCGGCGGCGCCGTACTGCTGACGGGCCGCGCGGCGGTGGTGCTGGACGCCACGCCGGCCGCTTAGGTCCGGCACGGCACGGTACGTGCGCCTGGGTCCGGCGCGGTACGGTACGGCCGATTGAGCAGGGGTACGGTCCGGCCCGCGCCGGCCCGGTCCCCCGCGCTGCGGTCCGGCCCCCGGCTTGGGTGGCCTTGCTTCGGCGGTCCGGGCCGGCTTGCGCGGCGTTGCTGCGCGGCAGTCCGGGCCCGGCTCGCGTGGCGTTGCTGCGCGCGGGCGATCAGCCCTCGATCTTCGGTGCCGGCAGCACCTCGCCGCTGACCTCGCCGAAGCCGATGCGATAGCCATCGCCCTGGCACCAGCCGCGCATCACCACTTCATCGCCGTCCTGCAGGAAGCCGCGCTCCACGCCGCCGGCGAGCTTCAGCGGCTCGTTGCCGTTGCGGGTCAGTTCCAGCAGGCTGCCGTACGAATCCGGCGTGGTGCCGCTGATCGTGCCCGAACCCATCAGATCGCCGACGCGCACATTGCAGCCCGACACCGTGTGGTGGGCCAGCTGCTGCGCCATCGTCCAGTACATCGCACGGAAGTTGGTGCGGCTGATCGGCTCGGCGCGCTCGGCGCCCTGCGGCCGCAGCGCGACCTCGAGTTCGATGTCGTAGGCGTTGCGCGCCGACTGGCGCAGATACGGCAGCGGCTCGGGCGATTGCTCGGGGTTGTCGCGGCGGAACGGCTCCAGCGCTTCCATCGTGACGACCCACGGCGAGATCGAGGTGCCGAAGGTCTTGGCATTGAACGGCCCCAGCGGCACGTATTCCCACTGCTGGATGTCGCGCGCGCTCCAGTCGTTGAGCAGCACCATGCCGAACAGATAATCGTCGGCCTGGTCGACGCGCACCGGCACGCCCAGGGCCGAGTCCTTGCCGACGATGAAGCCCATCTCCAGTTCGTAGTCGAGCTTGCGGCAGGCGCCGAAGATCGGCCGCGCCTCGTTCGGCAGCTTGATCTGGCCGTTCGGGCGGCGGATCGGCGTGCCGCTCACCACCACCGAGCTGGCGCGGCCGTTGTAGCCGATCGGGATTTCCAGCCAGTTCGGCAGCAGCGCGTTGTCCGGGTCGCGGAACATGCGGCCGACGTTGGTCGCGTGCTCCTTCGACGAATAGAAATCGGTGTAGCCGGGAATCTCGACCGGCAGATGCAGGC
>NZ_JCBAJO010000317.1:0-4254 GCF_059772245.1 Cupriavidus sp. R6-3 | reverse complement strand
CGCGCGCGGGCCTGCAGCGCCGGCTCGGCACGGAGCTGCTGGCGCGGCTGGACCAGGCCTATGGCGAGAGCCCGGCGCGCCTGGGCTGGTTTACCGCGCCGCCGACCTTCGCCGAACGGATGGAATTGCCGGGACGCACCGAATCGGCCGCCGGCGTGCTGGCCGGCGCCCAGCGCCTGCTGCAGGCGGTGGCCGGCTGGCTGACGGCGCATCAGGCCGGCGTCACGCGCTTCGTGCTGCGGCTCGAACACGAACGCCAGCGGCGCGACGCCGCCATCGCCGCCACGCCGGTGACGGTCAGCCTGGCCCAGCCCAGCCGCGATCCGGTGCATCTGTCCAGGCTGCTGCAGGAAAAGCTCGACCGGCTGCAGTTCGAGGCGCCAGTAGTCGGCCTGATGCTGAAGGTCGACACCGTGGCCGAATGCCTGCCGCAGAGCGACACGCTGTTCCCCGAGCCCGGCGGCGGGCAGGCCGAACTCGGCCGCGTGCTCGATACCCTGGTGGCGCGGCTGGGCCGCGAAAACGTGTTGCAGCCGCATCCGCTGGCGGACCATCGGCCCGAATGCGCCAACCGCTGGCGGCCCGTCGACGAAGCCGGCACGGGCCGCGCCGCGTCGCCGCGTGCTTCGGCGCCGCGTGCTTCGGCGCCAGGAGTTTCACCACCGCGAGTTTCGGTGTCGAGAATTTCGACGGCGCAAGTTTCGGGCGTTTCGGCACCGGCTTCGACACCGGTTTCGGTACCGGCTTCGGCCGATGCCGCCTTGCCCGACCGTCCGCTGTGGCTGCTGGAACCGCCGCTGCGCCTGCCGGTGCGCCGGCATCGCCCCTGCCACGGCAGCCCGCTGACGCTGCTGTCCCGACCCGAACGCATCGAGTCAGGCTGGTGGGACGGCGCCCTCGCCACCCGCGATTACTTCATCGCCGAACGCGGCGACGGCCTGCGCTGCTGGATCTACCGCGAACGCCCCGGACGCGAGGGAGAGGAGGAAGGGGAGTACCGGTGGTTTTTGCATGGGTTGTTTGGCTAAGGACAGCGCATATGCCGAAAACGATAGCTCCGCTCCCCATCTGTTGGACGCCGGCGAGAGAGAAATAGCCTCCTTCGGGAGGCCATCGTTTTTTCTGTGGCTGGGGCAACGGGACGGACGACGACAAGGCACGCAGGCTCGCACCGCAATTCATCTTGCCTTCACGCTTGCCGATACTGTATAAACATACAGTATCGGCCCCAGGCATTCCCCTCGCAGTGCTGTGTCCCAAGCTCCACCCCAGTCCCCGTTTTCCGCGTCTTCGTTGCCGCCCTCGCTCGCCTCGCTGCTGCTTGGCAGCCTGCCGGACTACGCGGAGCTGCACTGCATTTCCAACTTCACCTTCCTGACCGGCGCCTCCCATCCGGAGGAACTGATCGAACGGGCGCTGGCGCTCGGGTATCGCGGGCTGGCGTTGACCGACGAGGCGTCGGTGGCCGGCACGGCGCGGGCGCATCACGCGCTGAAGACCCTGCGCGAGCGGACTCGCGAGGCGGTGGAGCGCAGTGCGGCGCGGCTGGCGAGGATGGCGGCGGGCGGCGCTGCCGATGACACGGACGACGATGACGAGGACGACGATGACGACAACGAAATGTGGCTCGCGGCGCCATCGTCAGGCCCGGGGGCAGCCGCTGCCGTGGCCGATTCGCCGGCAGGCGGGGCGGTCCAGCCGGAGTTCCTGCGCCGGCATGCGCGCCTGCTGGCCCGGGCCGAGGCGACCGAAGCCTTCCGGCTGCTGATCGGCAGCCGCATGACGCTGCAGGCGGGCGAGGGCGACCTCGGTTTGCGGCAACGGGGGGACCCATCCGAAGTCCCGTCCGAAGTCCCATCCGAAGTGCCGTCCGGTATCCGGCTGATCCTGCTGGCGCAGGACCGCGAAGGGTTCGGCAATCTGTGCGAGCTGATCACGCTCGGACGCCGGCGGGCCGACAAGGGCAGCTACCAGCTGTACCAGCACGACATCAGCGATCCCGCTCCGGAGGAAGCGCATCTGCGCGGCATGCCGCATTGCCTGGCGCTGCTGCTGCCGGACTACTGCGCCGACCCGGAGACGCTGCGCGCCCAGGCGCAATGGTGCCGCGCGATCTTCGGCGAGCGCGTCTGGATCGCGCTGGAACTGCTGCAGGAACATGCCGACGCGCTGCATCGCGAGCGGCTCGAAGCGGTGGCCGCCGACACCGGCGTGCCGCTGGTGGCCGCCGGCGCGGTGCAGATGCATGTGCGCTCGCGCAAGCCGCTGGCCGATGTGCTGACCGCGATCCGGCTGGGCCAGCCGCTGGGCGCCTGCGGCATGGCGCTGGCGCCCAATGCCGAGCGCCATCTGCGCATGCGGCAGCGGCTGTCGCGGCTCTATCCGCGCGAGGCGCTGGCGCAAACGATCAAGATCGCCCAGGCCTGCGACTTCTCGCTCGATACGCTGCGCTACGAATATCCCGAGGAACTGGTGCCGAAGGGCCATACGCCGAGTTCGTACCTGCGCCAGGAGACGATGGCCGGCGCCGCGCAGCGCTATCCCGACGGCGTCCCCGCCACGGTGCGGCAGCGGCTGGAGGACGAGTTCGCGCTGATCGAGGAAAAGGGCTACGAGCATTTCTTCCTGACGGTCTACGACATCGTCCGCTTTGCCCGCGGCAAAGGCATCCTGTGCCAGGGCCGCGGCTCGGCTGCGAACTCGGTGGTCTGCTACTGCCTGTACATCACCGAGGTCAGCCCCGAGCAGACCAATCTGCTGTTCGGCCGCTTCATTTCGCGCGAGCGGGACGAGCCGCCCGATATCGACGTCGACTTCGAGCACCAGCGGCGCGAGGAGGTGATCCAGTACATCTACCAACGATACGGCCGCCATCGCGCCGCGCTGGCGGCGACGCTGATCACCTATCGCGCCCGCAGCGCGCTGCGCGACGTCGGCCGCGCGCTCGGCATCGACCCCGGCGTGGTCGAGCAGGTGGTCAAGGGGCAGGCGTGGTGGGAGAGCGGACACAGCTTCGTCGAACGCATTTCGCGCTACGGGCTCGACCCCGATTCGCCGGCGGTGCGCCAGTGGGCCAGCCTGGTGATGCAGCTGCGCGGCTTTCCGCGCCATCTGTCGCAGCACGTCGGCGGCTTCGTGATCGCGCGCGACAAGCTGTCGCGGCTGGTGCCGATCGAGAACGCGGCGATGGAGAACCGCAGCGTGATCCAGTGGGACAAGGACGATCTCGAATCGCTGGGCCTGCTCAAGGTCGACGTGCTGGCGCTGGGCATGCTGACCGCGATCCGCCGCGCGCTGGCGATGATCCCGAATCCCGCGCATCCGGAGCTGCCCTGCCGCATGGAAGACATCCCGCAGGACGACAAGGACACCTACGAGATGCTGTGCAAGGCCGACACCATCGGCGTGTTCCAGGTCGAGTCGCGCGCGCAGCAGTCGATGCTGCCGCGGCTGCAGCCGCGCAAATACTACGACCTGGTGGTCGAGGTCGCGATCGTGCGGCCGGGGCCGATCCAGGGCGGCATGATCCATCCCTATCTGAAGCGGCGCGAGATGGTCCGCCGCACCGGCAAGCTGCCGACCTATCACAACGAGGTGATCCGCCGCGTGCTGGGCCGCACGCTGGGCGTGCCGATCTTCCAGGAGCAGGTGATGCAGCTGGCCATCGACGCTGCCGGCTTCACGCCGGGCCAGGCCGATCAGTTGCGCCGCTCGATGGCCGCGTGGCGGCGCAAGGGCGATCTGAAGCGCCACCAGGACGCGCTGATCAAGGCGCTGACCCGAAACGGCTATCCGGAGGCGTTCGCGCAGGCGATCTGCAAGCAGATCGAGGGCTTCGGCGAGTACGGCTTCCCGGAAAGCCATGCCGCCAGTTTCGCCAAGCTGGTCTATGTCAGCGCCTGGATCAAGCGCCATCATCCCGCGGCCTTCCTTTGCGCCCTGCTGAACAGCCAGCCGATGGGCTTCTATTCGCCGTCGCAGCTGGTGCAGGACGCGCGCCGCCATGGCGTTAGGTCGCTGCCGCCCGACGTGACGGTCAGCGGCTGGGAAAGCGTGCTGGAGAACGATGCGGTGCGGCTCGGCCTGAACCGGGTCAAGGGCATGCGCGAGGCCGCCGCGCTGCGGATCGAACAGGCCCGGCTGGAGCGGCCCTTCGCCAGCGTCGAGGACCTGGTGCTGCGCGCCGGCCTCGATCGGCACGATATCGACGTGCTGGCCGCGGCCGATGCGCTGCGCTCGCTGGCCGGCCATCGC
>NZ_JCBAJO010000316.1:0-4305 GCF_059772245.1 Cupriavidus sp. R6-3 | reverse complement strand
GGCCTGCGCCGGTGCGGCATGCGCCGGCACCGCCAGGCAGGACATCGCCGCCGCCAGCCCGACGGCCAGCTGCACCGGGGTACGCCGCCGCAACGTCTGCAAACGGCGGGTATCGGCCGGAACGCGGGCAGGAGAGCGCGAATGACGCGTCATCAATGACTCCATGGGGACTCCGCAGCCTGTCTCGCTGTGATGGTCAAGCGCCCGCGGCGTGCCATCGAAGCGCGCACGCGAGTCCGTTATCGGCTAGGAAGAGGCGGCACGAGGGCACGGAACCCGATCGGGTCTGTCCCGCCTGCGGAGATCGACGGGGGAGGACCTACGGGATCCGGCGGGCACCGAAGAACCGCGCCGGATGGCCATCCGCAGCAGGGATGGCGTCGTGCAACCGCAAGCGCAAATGAAGCGCAAGGTGCGGAGCCGCAAAACTTCGCAAAGTGTAGTGAAGAAGCTGAAAATCGATTGTGAACGATGGAAAACACGCCAAATTCCGCCGCCGCAGCCCCCTACCTTGGTCGGGGATTGCGGGGCGGGCCCGCCGCCGGGCGGCGCTCGCGCTCGACACCGGCATGCGAGGCAAGTTAAAGTAGCGACTTCGTTCCGGATGCGCGGTGTCCCACAGAGCGTCGCTTTCCGTGTAACCTCCTACACGCATCCCGAATCACCCGATCCCCGATCACCCAATCGCCTGACGCAGAACCACGATGACCTTCCGGGCTCCGACCGTTTCGTCGCATTCGTCCCGTTGGTGGCGCTTCCACTAGGAAGCGGCACGTCGTTGCGTTCTTGTTCGCACCTTGCCGCCGTTCCGGTTGGCAAACGTGCGGTCCGACAGCTCACCGGTGCGGCGGCTCCTAGATACCCAGGAGATCTGCCGATGCCGTCGAATCCCTCCCCCGCTTCAATCGTTTCGAATCCCGCCGCGCGCATGCTTGCGCCGGGGACGCTTGCCGCTTCGTGCATTCATGCGTCCATGCGCGGTCCGTCCACGCACGCCGTACGCGCCTTCCGTTTCCACCAACATCAAGCCGGGTGAATCATGCTGCTGATGATCGACAACTACGACTCGTTCACCTACAACCTGGTGCAGTACTTCGGCGAGCTCGGCGCCGACGTGCGGACCCACCGCAACGACGAGATCACGATCGAGGAAATCGAGGCGCTGGCGCCCGAGCGCATCTGCATCTCGCCCGGTCCGTGCAGCCCGGCCGAGGCCGGCATCTCGGTGGCCGTGCTCAAGCACTTTGCCGGCAAGCTGCCGATCCTCGGCGTGTGCCTGGGCCACCAGGCGATCGGCGAGGCGTTCGGCGGCAAGGTGATCCGCGCCAAGCAGGTGATGCACGGCAAGGTCAGCCGCATCGAAACCACGCAGCAGGGCGTGTTCGCCGGCCTGCCGAAGGCGTTCGACGTGACGCGCTATCATTCGCTGGCGATCGAGCGCGAGACGCTGCCCGACTGTCTGGAAGTCACCGCATGGACGCCCGACGGCGAGATCATGGGCGTGCGGCACAAGCAGTTTGCGATCGAGGGCGTGCAGTTCCATCCCGAATCGATCCTGTCCGAACACGGACACACGCTGCTGGATAACTTCCTGAAGGTGGCGCGATGAAACGGCTCGATGCCCCGCTCGCGCCTGCCCTTGCTGCCTCTGCCCTTGCCGCCCTTGCTCCTGCGCCTTCACGCGACCGATCGAACGAACCCCACGCCTGCGAGACCGCCATGCCCATCACGCCCCAGGAAGCGCTGACGCGCTGCATCGAACACCGCGAGATCTTCCACGACGAGATGCTGCATCTGATGCGGCAGATCATGCAGGCGCAGATCTCGCCGGTGATGGCGGCCGCGATCCTGACCGGCCTGCGCGTCAAGAAGGAGACCATCGGCGAGATCACCGCCGCCGCGCAGGTGATGCGCGAATTCGCCAACAAGGTCACCGTGTCCGAGCGCGAGCATTTCGTCGACATCGTCGGCACCGGCGGCGACGGCTCGCATACCTTCAACATCTCGACCGCGTCGATGTTCGTCGCCGCCGCGGCCGGCGCGCGCATCGCCAAGCACGGCAACCGCGGCGTCAGCTCCAAGTCCGGCAGCGCCGACGTGCTCGAGGCGCTCGGCGTCAACATCATGCTGACGCCAGAGCAGGTCGGCCAGTGCATCGCGCAGACCGGCATCGGCTTCATGTTCGCGCCGACCCACCATCCCGCGATGAAGAACGTCGCGCCGATCCGCAAGGAGATGGGCGTACGCACGATCTTCAACATCCTCGGACCGCTGACCAATCCGGCCGACGCGCCCAATATCCTGATGGGCGTGTTCCACCCGGACCTGGTCGGCATCCAGGTGCGCGTGATGCAGCGCCTGGGGGCGCGCCATGCGCTGGTGGTCTACGGCAAGGACGGCATGGACGAAGTGTCGCTGGGCGCCGCCACGCTGGTGGGCGAGCTCAAGGACGGCGAGGTGCGCGAGTACGAGATCCATCCGGAGGACTTCGGCCTGTCGATGATTTCCAATCGCGGCCTGAAGGTGGCCGACGCGGCCGAATCGAAGGAGATGCTGCTCGAGGCGCTGTCCAACGTGCCGGGCACCCCGCGCGAGATCGTGTCGCTGAACGCAGGCACCGCGCTGTACGCCGCCAATGTCGCCTCGTCGATCGAGGACGGCATCGGCCGCGCCCGCGAGGCGATCGCCAGCGGCGCGGCGCGCGCCAAGCTCGACGAGTTCGTGCAGGCCACGCGGCAGTTCCAGTAATCAGAGGCAAGCAAGCATGTCCGACATCCTGCAGAAGATCCTGGCCGTCAAGGCCGACGAAGTCAGCGCCGCGCGCAAGCGCCGCGACCTGCCGAGCCTGCGCGCCGAAGCGGAAAGCCTGCGCGACGAGGCGGGCCTGGCACCGCGCGGATTCGGCGCGGCGCTGCGCGCGAAGATCGAGGCCGGCCACGCCGGCGTGATCGCCGAGATCAAGAAGGCGTCGCCGTCCAAGGGGGTGCTGCGCGAGCATTTCGTGCCCGAGGCGATCGCCGAGAGCTATGCCGGCCACGGCGCGGCGTGCCTGTCGGTGCTGACCGACGAGCATTTCTTCCAGGGCCATGCCGACTACCTGCGGCGCGCGCGCGGCGCCTGTCCGCTGCCGGCGCTGCGCAAGGACTTCATGGTGGACCTGTACCAGGTCTACGAGGCGCGCACCTGGGGCGCCGATGCGATCCTGCTGATCGTCGCCGCGCTCGATCCCGGCCTGATGGCCGAGCTCGAGGCCTGCGCGCACGAACTGGGCATGGACGTGCTGGTCGAGGTCCACGACGGCGCCGAGCTGGAAGCGGCGCTGCGGCTCAAGACCCCGCTGGTCGGCGTCAACAACCGCAACCTGCGCACCTTCGAGGTCTCGCTGCAGAACACGCTGGACCTGCTGCCGGCGATGCCGGCGGACCGGCTGGTGGTCACCGAGTCCGGCATTCTCGGACCGGACGACGTGGCGCGGATGCGCGAGGCCAATGTGCACGCCTTCCTGGTTGGCGAAGCGTTCATGCGCGCCAAGGACCCCGGCGCCGAGCTGGCCCGGCTGTTCGCCTGAACCCCGCCTCTGCTGACCCCGGCGCACCGACCGAACCGATGGCCCAGGAAATCGAACTGAAACTGGCGGTGCCCGATGCCGCCGCCGCGGCCGCGCTGGTCGCCTGGCTCGACGCCAATGCGCGCGCCGTCGGCGAATCGCATCTGCTCAACGTCTATTTCGACACGCCGGCCCATGAGCTGGCGCAAGCGCGCGCCGCGCTGCGGCTGCGCCGCGACGGCACCCGCTGGCTGCAGACGCTGAAGACCGCGGGACGCAGCGAGGCCGGGCTGGCGACGCGCAACGAATGGGAAAGCGAGGTCGCCGGCGAGGCGCTGGAGCCAGAGCGGCTGGAGACCGAGGCCCGCACGCTGCTCGAGCCGTTGCTGGGCCGCTTGCAGCCGGTGTTCCGCACCGATTTCGTGCGGCGGACCTGGCGGCTGCGCTGTCCGCTGACGGGCGCCGACGGAACGCAAGCCGGCACCGGGATCGAAGCCGAGATCGAAGCGGCGCTGGACGCCGGCGAGATCGCCGCGGTGGCGCAGGATGGCACCACGCCGGCGTCGGCGTCGGCGTCGGCGTCGGCGTCGGCGTCGGCATCGGCATCGGCATCGGCATCAGCATCGGCATCGGCAGCGGCGCGCGAGACCATCCACGAACTCGAACTGGAATGGCTGTCGGGCGACCCGTCGCAGGCTGCAGCGACACTGCGCGCGCTGGGCGAGCGGCTCGGCGCGGTGGCCGCGCTGACGCCGTCG